>JBDQNA010000025.1:0-10816 GCA_040261965.1 Flavobacteriaceae bacterium | reverse complement strand
TGAAAAACGAGATTTTGACACTATTAACCTCTTTAGGGCACACCCACACCAACCACGGAACAGATACTAATGATAGTGTAGATTACCCAGATTTCATCCACCCGGTGGCAGCAGACGTAAGAGACGGTAAATCAAGCCTTGGTATAATTATATGTGGAAGCGGGAATGGTGCTAATATGACAGCAAATAAATATCCTGAAATTAGATCAGCTTTGTGTTGGAGTGCAACATTAAGTGCCCTAGCGCGTCAACACAATAACGCTAATATATTAAGTATCCCCGCCCGTTTTGTAACACCAGATGTGGCAAAAGAAATGGTAAAAACATTTATAGAAACCCCTTTTGAGGGAGGCCGTCACCAAAACAGAGTAGACAAGATTTCACAATGCCGATAACATGGGATATACACAGTTGGGAAACCATAACTAAAAAAAAGCTTTATGAAGCTTTAGCTCTCCGCTCTGCTGTTTTTGTAGTTGAACAAAATTGTGTTTATCAAGACCTAGACTCAAAAGACGAAAAAGCAATACACATACTTGGGTACGAACAAGAAGCTTTAATTGCGTATGCGCGTGTATTCATCACCACCAAAACGGTTGTTGTTGGACGCGTGCTTGTACACCCTTTGTTCAGAGGACTGGGATATGGAAAGCTTATTATGCAAAAAAGTATAGCACAAGCACCCGCAAATACACCGATCCATATTTCTGCCCAAGAACACTTAAAAAAATTTTATGAGTCTCTCGGTTTTTCACAAACCGGGAGCGGTTATTTAGAAGACGGCATTCCCCACATTCCAATGATGACTATTGCAAATCAACCCAACGATTAACAAGAGGAAGCATTGTTTTTTCAATACTTTCTAATGATGGTAAATCTCGCGATGTATAAACAAAAAAACCATTGCCCTCTAAAGGCATGTACGAAGGGTCAGTGCAAATAATCCGGTATTGCTCTCGCATCAATCTCTTGATTTTGTTACGATCAACAGCCCTAGGGAACAAACGCTCGGAAACGCCACAACCCACAGCCAGACCAGTACCTTTTTGTTTATCACAAACCAATTTTAACGGTCTCTTTTCGAAGTGTGTTCCCTCCGAAAAAAGACGTTCAATAGTCCGTTTGCTTTTAAGGCGCTTTATTTCAGTTCGTTGTTTCGAATACATTGTTACTCAAATCAATATCTGCCATAAAACCAGACGGGTCTATACGCATTTGTTCTATTTCACTCAATGGGGCATCTATAGTTAAGGTGTATGTAGGTCTTGCCCATGCCCAATCTTTTTCGGTTTTACAACCGGCCTCACAACCAGGCTTTTCACCAAACATCATTTGTAAAGGGATGTAATGCATCTCACGCCTTCCGTCTTTGTAAAGCACACCAAAATCTATAGGCATTCCCATTGCGCCAATTCGTTTTAATTCAACGATTGTTTTTTCCTCTTTTTGGCTGACAGATTCTATGGCGTAATCAATAGTTTTCGTTGTCCGCGTCCAGTCGTTTAAATACCATTCCAGCTGAATTCCAGACACCTTTTCGGCGACGCGTTTAAAATCATTGGGCGTTGGGTGTGTGAAGGCAAACGCATTATAAAAATCTTGCAGCGTTTTTAACAAAGCATCTGGCCCAATAATATACCCGAGTTGTGTAAGAAAAATAGATCCCTTGTCATAACTTGCTGTTCCATAAGCCAAATTAGTATCAAAACGATCTGCGTGTGTGGTAAGCGGTTCTTCCAAACCAAAATCAACTAGCCTACGGTAGTCTTCGTAAGAACGGTCAAAAGCCTCAAAGTTTTCTTTTAACACCTGCTCTCCAAGCGCATCTAAAAAAGAAGTGAACCCTTCGTCCATCCAAGCGAACTTCGACTCATTAAAAGCCAAAACATGTTGAAACCAAGAATGTGCTAGTTCGTGTGAAGTAACCCCATATAAGCTTGGATAGCTTCGCCTACCTGTAATAAGTGTGCACATAGCATATTCCATGCCGCCATCTCCCCCTTGAAGAATAC
Source organism: Flavobacteriaceae bacterium (assembly GCA_040261965.1). GTDB lineage: Bacteria > Bacteroidota > Bacteroidia > Flavobacteriales > Flavobacteriaceae > UBA7446. The sequence goes on along the minus strand of JBDQNA010000025.1, from coordinate 8,804 downwards.
TGTACTGCTTATAAGGGTAAGGCCCAACAGCGCTGTTAAAAAAAATCAAAAGCGCTGCGGTTTCTCCTTGAAGTTTTTTCCAGTTTTCAATTATTTCTTTGTCATTTTGATAGAAAAAATGAAGCGCTACACCCTCTTTGGTTTCTAAAATATCGTGTATATAATCGGGATCCGCAGCCCAGGCAAAATCGTGAACCATAGGCGCAACAAAATGCCATGTCAGCTTTTTACCCCGTGTTTTGGTTGTTTTTTCTGCATACCCATGCCCTATCTCTTCTGGGTTTTGTAAATAACCCGTACCGCCAACAACATAGTCTTTATCAAGGCTTAATTTAACATCAAAATCTCCCCAAACTCCGTGAAACTCCCTCCCAATATATGGGTTGGTGTGCCAGCCTTCATGATCATATTCAGCTAGCTTTGGATACCATTGTGTCATTGACAGCGAAACACCCTCTTTGCTGTCTCGCCCACTACGACGAATTTGTTTAGGTACTTGCCCTTCAAAAACCATAGACAGGGTGGTACTGGCATTTGGCAACAAAGGCTCGGCCAAAGGCACAACAAGAATGGTTTCTTCTTCTTTAAAAGCCAGTGGTTTTCCGTCTTGTAAGACAGAGGAGGGGTGTAAATACCCAACCTCTTTTTCGTTCAATTGTCCAATTCGAGAACCCACCCTAGCATCTGGGTCTCTAAGTGAAAGCGAACGGACATCCATTTCGCTTCCCGGTTGAAAGGCATTAAAGTACAAATGATAAAACACCCTACGAAGCGTATCGGGCGATTTGTTGGTGTATATTAACTCTTGTGTTCCTGAATAACGGAAAGTTTTCACATCTATATCCACCTCCATGGTGTAATCTACGTGTTGTTGCCAATATCCGGGATGCGGCTGCCCAAAGGTAACAGCGGAAATAAGTAATAAAAATAGTGTTCTCATGTGTTTAAAAGGTATTTAGAGTTTCGGGATCAAGGCTTTCGTGTAAACGAACACCTCTATCGGTGTGCTGTACGGTTATCAAGGGGTTATTTGCATCATGTTGCATAAATAAAACAAAATTTTCATCTGCAGCACGACTCAAAAAGCGTTTCTTTTCTTTTAGTGTTTGTAGCGGTCTAACATCATAACCCATAATGTACGGTAAGGGTAGATGCCCAGCAGTGGGCAATAGATCTGCCATAAAAACGAGAGTTTTCCCGCGAAAAGAAATATGTGGAATCATTTGTTTTTCAGTGTGTCCGTTTACAAACAAAACACCAAAACCCAGACCACAATCTGAAGTAAAAGAAGTTTTTGGTGTTTCAACAAAACACAACTGCCCACTTTCTTGAATAGGCATTAGGTTCTCAGATAAAAAGGAAGCCTTTTCTCTTTCATTTGGATCGACAGCCCATTCCCAATGCTGTTTATTGCTCCAATAGCGCGCATTAGGAAAAGAGAGCTCATAAGCCGTTTTGTTTTCTTTCCAACGCACCGCCCCCCCACAGTGATCGAAGTGCAAGTGGGTCAAAAAAACATCTGTGATATCTGCCCTAGAAAACCCTGCCTTTTTTAAAGATTCATCTAGTGAGTCATTGCCAAATAAGCCAAAGTGTCTAAAGAAACGATCGTCTTGCTTGTTACCCATCCCAGCATCTATTAATATAAGGCGGTTACCCTCTTCAATAAGCAATGAACGGGCAGCAAGATCAATGCGGTTCTGGCTGTCTGCAGGGTTGGTCCGGCTCCATAAGGTTTTGGGCACAACACCAAACATAGCGCCGCCATCAAGCTTAAAGTATCCTGTTTCTATTATATGGAGTTTCATCAACAACGAATGTACAAAAGATTTATCCGTCTATTTTTTCCTTAAGCGCAAGCCCGAACTCAATCATGGCAGCCGCTTCGGCGGGTGTTGCCGGGCGTAAAAACTGTCGCACAATTAATTCTCTTCCATTGCTCATGATGTGATAGAACCCATAAGCAGAGAAGAAGGACGCCATTTCAGCATCAAAGAAAGCACGAATCCTTTGTGGGTTATCCCCTTGAACATAGAAGTCGCGCGAAAACTCAGGATAGTTTGGAAAATCAATGTCGTGTATTCCCGCCAAGTGAGAGAGTTTTTCAAGTAATAACTCTCGGTCGAACGAAAAGACGGGGATTTGCCTGTCCAACTGAACACGCAACAACGTTGTTTGGACATTTTCTTTAGCAATAAAAGCCCCTTCGCTATAGTTAATATCAAACAAAGACAACCGTTTGTTTGGCCCTTCAATCAGATTGTATACTTGCTCCACAGAAGTAGTTTGATAAACGGGGTGGTCTCGCAACATGCGTTTTTGGGCAGCAGCCGCTTCCTTGTAGACCCATCCTTTTTCATGTGCTAAAGCCTCTAGATGTAATTGTCTTTTTGTGCGTCCACCGCCAAAGACACGAAGTTTTTTTAAAGGCCGAAGTGTACGCACTGCAAACGGATGGCTTGAGTCGGTTTCGTGAATATCTAGACCGATTATTTCCAACGCCCCACCTTTGCGATCAAACAATTCTTCATAGTTCTGTAAGCTTTCTTGAACTGTGTGGTCTACAAAAGAGCACAAAGAAAAATCGACAACAGCGCGTTCGTTTTGAGGAATTTTATCAAGCTTAGATTTAAGCTTGTAAAAATTAAGAAAAGTACAGAAGTGAATGATACCGACGTAGTAGTTTTGAGTTTCATTTTCTTTGTACATCAACACATTAGGCTTCAATAAGTTTCTCGAAAACAGCCAAAAGGCTTTGTTGAGTAATACGTGTACGATAAAAGTGGCGAATAGCCCAATTAAAATCCCCGTTATTAAGTCTGTGAGTAGTGTAGAAATAAGCGTTGTCAAAAACACAAGCAGCTGCTCTTTTCCAATTTGATACATGCGCACAAAAATAGCAGGTGCCGCTAGTTTATAGCCCGTATACACCAAGATTGCCGCCAAGGATGTTAGTGGAATGCGCCTTAGCTGGTCTTGAAAAACCAGGACCATTATAAACAAAAAAGCAGCATGGAAAAAGTTAGCACTTCTGTTATTTGCTTGGTTGTTTACGTTGACAGAACTGCGTGCAATTACTGTAACAACATTCATACCTCCCAAGAAACCGCTTACAATGGTTGCCAGGCCAAGCGCCTTCATGTCTTTGTTGGTATTAGACCTTCTTTTCTGTGGATCAAGCTTGTCAACAGCTTTAATGCTCAGCAGCGATTCGATACTCGAAATAAGCGTAATAGAAACGACTACCCCCCAAAAAGCCGGCTGGTTCCATTTTGAAAAGTTTGGAGTAGGCACCCCAGCAAGTAAATTTTCTGGAAGGGAAATCAGCAGAGCCTTGTTAATGGGGTTCCCGCCACCAATGAAAGAGAAATAGGCGTCAAAACCTAGGGCGAGTAAAACCACCCACATGGGCGCTGGCACGAGATGAAAAAAACGGTTTCTAATTTTACTGTAAAAGACCATTATTAATAAGCTTACTATACCTATTCCCGCGGCATACCACTGACCGGTAGTTCCTTCTGTAAAAAGAGATGTTATTAACGACGGCAGGCCTAAAAACAAATCCAGTGCAGCACCTTTGGTCTCCAAATCCCCAAACATTACATAAAGTTGCTTAAGCAAAATAGTAATTCCAATTGCCGAGAGCATTCCTTGGATTGCTGTTGCAGGGAAAAAATCACTCAAAGAACCAAAGCGTAAAAAGCCAAATAAAAGAAGCAGCACCCCTGAAAGTATAACCGCAGCCAATGCATATAAATAACCAGCCTGCATGTCTCCTTCACCAAGCACAGTAACAGCACCCAACAGTACAACAACCAATCCGTTTCCAGGCCCCGTTATGGTAACATGTGAACCACCCAAAATGGCTACTACCACCCCGCCAACAACGGAAGCAATAATCCCTGCAATTGGAGGAAATCCTGAAGCAATAGCCAGGCCTAAAGCCAAAGGCATCGCAATAAGCGAAACTACAAAACCGGCAAAAACATTGCTGCGCAAACCAGAAAATACAGAGCGCTTATACATTATCTAACAATTAAAACATCAGTGGGTAAGTCAGATAAAATATATTCTAAATCGTGAGGGAACAAACGATCCCAAAGCGTTAGCTTGCTAGGCGCATTCATCACCAGTAGGTCAGCACGGCTTACACGAGCATAATGCCCAATGGAGTATCCGCGGCGACCAAAAATAGGCTGTACAATAACCTCTAAAGTTTCTTTTATTTTTTCTGGGATGTCGTTCAGCAGCAGTTGTACTCTAGAATTTTCGCGTAGCTTGATACGCTCCTTGGCAATAGTAGATTTTCGAAGGCTTCTATCGTCATCTACTTTAATTGCCACACTGTCTTCGGGGATTTCTTCTACGATGGTTAGTTTTTGTGCACCCAGACTCGAAAGCACATAAAACGCCCGATCAATTGCCTCTTCTGTCTTGGGATGCGCTAAGCCATTAACCACCCCTGAAGCACAAGCAACGCGATTTACAGAAGGCTTTATTAACAACAAAACATCACAGGGCGCATTTCGAGTTATTTTTCTAGCAACAGAGCCAAGGTAATATTTGAGCAAGCCTTCTCTTTTGACAGCCCCTAGAATTAACAGATCTGCATGTTCAGAGGCACATGCATTAAGCAACACCTCAACAGGATTTCCTGATCTCAAAAAAACACGAAAATCCGGAGGGGTACTTTCAAAACTAGCGATGATTTTAGTTAGTGCAGCCTCTTTTTCGGAAGTCTTTTCCCCGACATGCACCATGACAAGGGAAGCGTTAAATATCTCGCTCATACGCAACGCTTCAAACACATTCGCTTGAATGTTGGGAGAGAATGCGACCCCCACGACAATTGTATTATATTGCTTTTGTTGCATACAGTTTAAAGATATTAAAATTTTAGAATAAAGAAAGCAACAATAGTGAAGAAGACAAAAAAGCGGAAATTGAGCGAAAACGCCCTAAAATTTTTACTCGTTAAGCTTGAGGACTGCCATAAAAGCTTGCTGTGGAATTTCAACGTTCCCTATTTGACGCATTTTCTTCTTCCCTTTTTTCTGGCGTTCAAGCAGCTTTCGTTTTCGGGTAATATCACCTCCATAACATTTGGCTGTGACGTCTTTTCGCACTGCCTTAACGGTTTCTCTAGAAATGATTTTTGCACCAATAGCAGCTTGAATAGGAATGTCAAACTGCTGACGAGGAATCATCTTCTGAAGCTTTTCACATATTTTTTTACCTAACCCATAAGCGTTATCGGTATGAACTAAGGCAGACAAAGCATCAACCACATTTCCGTTAAGCAATACATCTACACGCACCAGCTTAGAAACCCGCATACCTATCGGGCTGTAATCAAAAGAAGCGTAGCCTTTAGAGACAGATTTAAGACGGTCGTAAAAATCAAAAACAATTTCTGCAAGAGGCATATCAAAGCTCAATTCAACGCGCTCTGTTGTTAGGTAGGTTTGGTTGGTGATTATACCACGTTTCTCAATGCAAAGACTCATTACATTGCCTACAAAATCAGCTTTAGTGATAATAGTTGCTTTTATAAAGGGCTCTTCAACACGGTCTACAACAGAGGGGTCGGGCAAATCAGAGGGGTTGTTGACAATGAGAATATCGTTCGGATTTTTTCTAGTGTATGCGTGATAGGATACGTTAGGCACGGTTGTAATTACCGTCATGTTAAATTCACGCTCTAAACGCTCTTGAATAATTTCCAGGTGCAACATACCTAAAAAACCACAGCGAAATCCAAAACCAAGCGCAGCAGAACTTTCTGGGGCAAACACCAACGAAGCGTCGTTTAGCTGCAGCTTTTCCATAGATGCACGAAGCTCTTCGTATTCTTCCGTATCCACGGGGTAGATGCCAGCAAAAACCATAGGCTTCACCTCCTCAAATCCTTCAATTGCAATATCAGTAGGACGGGCTACAGAAGTAATCGTATCCCCAACCTTAACTTCTTTTGCCTCCTTTACACCTGTAATAATATAACCCACATCGCCAGCAAGCATTTGCTTTCTAGGCTCCTGTTTAAGCTTAAGCACGCCAATCTCATCAGCCCCGTAGGTATTGCCTGTAGCCATGAACTGCACACGTTCCCCCTTGTTGATCTTGCCGTTCAAAATTCTAAAATAAGTTTCAACACCACGAAATGGATTGTAAACAGAATCAAAAATAAGCGCTTGAAGGGGTGCATTTATATCACCCTTTGGTGACGGAACACGGTCAACAATAGCTTGCAAGATGGCTTCAATTCCCAATCCAGTTTTGGCAGAAGCACGAATAATCTCTTCTGGCTTACACCCTAAAAGATCAACAATATCGTCTGTTACTTCTTCAGGGTTTGCAGACGGCAAGTCTACTTTGTTAAGAACGGGAATAATTTCCAGATCGTTTTCTAGCGCTAGGTATAAGTTTGAAATGGTTTGTGCTTGAATGCTTTGTGCCGCATCTACAACCAGCAATGCGCCTTCACAGGCTGCAATAGACCGGGAGACCTCATAAGAGAAGTCCACGTGGCCCGGAGTATCAATCAAATTAAACACGTATTGTACCCCACCAATCGAAACGTCCATTTGGATGGCGTGTGATTTGATGGTAATACCCCGCTCGCGTTCCAAGTCCATATTGTCGAGCAGCTGGTCTTGTTTCTCACGATCTGTTACGGCACCAGTGGCATCTAACAACCTGTCGGCAAGCGTGCTTTTGCCATGGTCTATGTGCGCGATGATGCAGAAATTCCGAATGTGTTTCATAGCTGAGATAAACCCCTTAGCTCACAAAGATACACCAAGCAACCATAGGGGCACGACACTACCAACAAAAAAACTAATTTTGTAAAAAAAGAATAGATGGCCTACTTACGGATTACATTACAAATATTTTTGGCGGTAACTTTTTTATTCTCTGCTTATACAAAGGCTATTGCCCCCGGGTTTTTTGAAATTTTACTCGAGCAGCAAGGCCTAGTGCCAAGCAGGCTTTACGGGGCTTGGGCAACACGATTTATCATAGCGCTAGAAACATGGTTGGGACTGTGCTTGTTGTTCTCTTTTTATATCCGGTTTATACTTCGTTTTAGCTTTTTTTTGCTCCTTACCTTTTCCGTTCATTTGGTTTATTTAATAGCAATAGGTGAGACAGGCAATTGTGGATGTTTCGGAGAAATGATAAGTATGTCTCCTTTAGCATCCCTAGGGAAGAATTTAGTTTTGTTAACAGTAAACGGTTTTATGCTCCGCTATAAATATAGAGGCAATAAAAAACCCATTGCTACATGGCTATTGCTCCCGTTGCTTTTTTTAGCAGCAACAGCTATCTGGCCGGTACAATCCAAAGCAGATGAGGTGGTTGAAAAACTACCCATATTTGAACCAGAGACGGGAATAGACTTTGCTAACGGCTCATACTTGGTTGCCATACTTAATTTGAGTTGTGAGCATTGTCAGGAGGCGGCCCAACAAATAGCGGCGTGGCAAAACAACGGTATTGACCTACCACAAGTGGTTGCGTTGTTTTTTGCAGAAGGCGACACCACCGTTGCGGACTTTAATAACATAACCGAATCTAACTTCCCATATCAAATGATAGACGTAAACACGTTTTTTGATTTCATTGGCAGCGCACCTCCAAGAATTTATTGGATTGCAGACGGGCAAATAAAGCAGTATTGGGACGAAACACTAGGAGAAGACTTTCTAACTACCTTTACGCCATAATGATTAAGATAGGCGATATAGAATTAAGCGATTTTCCGCTTTTGCTTGCACCCATGGAGGATGTAAGCGATCCCCCTTTTCGCGCTCTTTGCAAAGAGCAAGGCGCAGACGTGGTATACACCGAATTTATATCTAGTGAGGGCCTTATTCGAGATGCTGCTAAAAGCGTCATGAAACTGGATATTTATGAGGCAGAACGTCCTGTGGGAATACAGATTTTCGGCGCCAACCTCGACTCCATGTTGCAATCGGTAGACATTGTTGAAAAGACCAACCCTGATATTATTGACATAAACTTTGGATGCCCAGTGAAAAAAGTAGTGTCTAAAGGAGCTGGCGCAGGGATTTTAAAAGACATTCCTTTGATGGTTTCGCTTACTGCAGCGATGGTCAAGCGGACCAACCTGCCAGTGACCGTAAAAACACGGTTGGGCTGGGATCACGACAGCATTCAGATTGTGGAGGTTGCCGAACGCCTTCAAGACGCGGGCGCCAAGGCCATTTCCATACACGGAAGAACGCGCGCCCAAATGTACAAGGGAGAAGCCGACTGGACCCAGATTGCAGCAGTGAAAAACAACTCACGCATGCACATACCCGTGTTTGGCAACGGCGATGTAAACTCACCAGAACGAGCTATAGAGATGCGGGACCAATACGGATTAGACGGTGCTATGATTGGCAGGGCAAGCATTGGCAATCCTTGGTTTTTTAACGAAGTAAAACACTTTTTTAAGCACGGTACTCACGCAGCACCACCTAGTTTAGCAGAACGCGCAACTATGGCGCGGAGGCACTTACAAATGTCTATTGATTGGAAAGGAGAAAAACTAGGCATTTTCGAAACCAGACGTCATTATACCAATTATTTCAAGGGAATACCTGATTTTAAACCCTACCGCCAACGTTTGGTAACGGAAGATCATTCAGCAGACGTCTTTGCTGTTTTAGATGAAATTGAGGAATTTTTTGGGGCTATTGCTCTATAGCATTTTTCACCACACCAGAGGCCAGCCACGATACAGCAGTCGTCAACCCGCCTACCACCAGCACAACTGTCCATAAGGAAGACCACTC
>JBDQNA010000026.1:0-10740 GCA_040261965.1 Flavobacteriaceae bacterium | reverse complement strand
GTTCGCCACTCTGTTCATAGCGGTATACAGTGCCAAATTCGGCCAGCCTGATGGGTAGGTCGCGGTAACTCCATGGCGAGGCGTTGTAAATTTCGCAATGGTGTGGGCAATTCATCGGTTTTAGCAAGAACTCTTCGCCTTCTGCGGGTGTAGTTATAGGCTGAAAGCTATCGGCGCCATATTTTTCATAATGCCCAGAAGTGATGTACAGTTCTTTTTGTCCAATATGTGGTGTAACGACCTGTTTGTAGCCCGCTTTGGTTTGCGCTTTGCGCAAAAACTGCTCGAGTCGCTCGCGCAGTGCTGCACCTTTGGGCAGCCAAAGCGGCAGGCCTTGACCTACTTTTTTGGAGAAGGTAAAAAGTCCGAGTTCAGCACCTAGCTTGCGGTGGTCACGTTTTTTTGCTTCTTCTAGCAGTTCTAGGTGTTCTGTTAGCAGTTTTTGCTTTGGAAAAGATACGCCATAGATGCGTGTAAGCTGTTTGTTGTTTTCGTCCCCACGCCAGTATGCTCCTGCAATATTGGTTAGTTTTACAGCTTTGATGATGCTGGTATTGGGAATATGCCCACCGCGACACAGATCCGTAAAATCATCGTGATCGCAAAAGGTGATGGTGCCATCATCTAAGTTTTCAATAAGTTCTGTTTTGTATTCGTTTCCTACAGCCTTGTAAAAGGAGAGGGCTTCAGCTTTGGAAATCGGACGCAAGGCAAAGGCGTGTTTTCCTCTTGCGAGTTCGATCATGCGTTTTTCAATGGTGGGCAAGTCTTTTTCGGATATGCTGTGTTCGCCTGGGTCTATATCGTAATAGAAACCACTGTCAATAGCTGGACCTATGGTGAGTTTAATACCTGGATATATTTGTTCTAGCGCTTGCGCAAGCAGGTGCGCACTGGAATGCCAAAAAGCTTTTTTCCCTTCGTCGTTATTCCAAGTAAACAATACCAGTTCGCCATCTTCTTGGAGTGGGGTAGTTGCTTCTATGGTGGTTCCGTTATAGGATGCAGAAATTACCGCACGGGCAAGACCCTCGCTTATGGATTGCGCTACCTCAAAGGGCGTACTGCCGTTGGGCATTTGCTTTATGGCCCCATCGGGCAAACGTATATCAATTGTTGTACTCATGAAGCAGCAAATATAAGCGGAATGTAGAAGTGTTCAAGAACTTTTTGAGGGATAGTCATTAATTTGCGCTATTCTTCATTAAACAACCCTTTAACCATCAGGCGAATGCCCCAAAAACCGAGTGCAATTGAAGCGGCACACATGAGGATGGCAACGCCCAAAACGGGAATATACAGGGGGTGCTCTTGATTTTTAAAGGCAGATGTCAACACGGTAGGACCTATAAAGGCCAACACTATGGCATATGCCATAGCGCGAAGACCGCGAAAGAGATTTCTTTTATTCATCTTTATTCCTCTACAGCAGTAAAGATAAGACTATCTCGTTCTACGACCCTAAAATAACCCAGTGGATAGTCTTGGCTGTTCGTGGTATTTTGAATATTACCACGCAAGCTGGACTTGGCTGTTGCAAATGGACCACCACCGTCTCGTCCAGCATGGGAAATTAATATCTGCATATAGGTATAAAAATCCTTGTCAACACCCATTAGATAAATGGGAGTTGGCGTGTTTTTGGGAAAATACTTATCGTAAAAAAACGAAAAGCTGATTTGATTGCCGTTGTAGAACTCATCTCGTGTCACAAATAGGTTGTTGTAACCAAAATCCATGAGATAGTAATTGCCAGGTTCGGGTCTATCAGTAAGGCTAACGACGGCTTCAACTTGATTGCCTGTAATAAGGGTGTTTTCGCCTTGTGTCACGCTATCGAGAGGCGTTGACAGCACAAGTGATTCTGTGGCAGTATACGTGGCTGTATCAACGGTTAAACTGAGTGTAAAAGTGTCATTTTCGGCAATGTCAACATTGTAAATGTAGTAATGTCCGGGTGCATCTTCTTGCGCCGTAAAAATCATATCAAATTGTTGAAGTGTTACCGTAGCGTTTGATACATAGGGTACTTGATCGTCGTAGTAATCGGCTGTTCGCGATAAAATTACTTCCAATGTTCCTGGAGTTTGCCCGAGGTTGCGCCAAAGCATGGCGTCTATGACTAATTTGTTTTCGACGGCGGGTAAGGCCACATTAATGGGGTCCTCACAACCCATCAATAATAATCCCAATACACAAATTATTTTTTTCATCAGAAGCGTATGTTATAAGTTACAGAAGGAATGATACCGAATATAGAGAGCTTATAGGCCTGGTTTTTTTCTGTTTCGGGATCTTGTTTAAAGCTAATGGTAGCAGCATTTCTACGGTTGTAAATATTGTAGATACCAAACACCCAGCTTCCTTTTATTTTTTTGTCTTGTTGTTTTTCTGGGGTCAGGGTTGCAGCGATGTCTATGCGGTGGTAGGTGGGCAGCCGCTGTCCGTTGCGCTGTCCAAAACTCGGCACTCGGGTTCCCATAAACTCATATTGTCCTAGGGGATAGGTTATGGGTTGGCCTGTTTGTAAAACAGCATTGGCATCCCATTTCCATTTTTTGCTGTGGCTATAGCTTAAGCTCAGGCTTAGGTCATGGGTTTTGTCATAGGCCGATCGGTACCATGTTCCTTGGTTGATGCCGGGCTCGTCGGCGCTTGCGCCAGGTGTTTTTTGTTCTGCACGTGACCAGGTATACCCTGCCAATCCTGTCACTTTTCCCTGTGTTTTTCTAAATAAGAGTTCAAGTCCGTAGGCTCTTGCGGTGCCCGGTAGTAATATCTGCTCTATAGCTTCATTTGCAACCAGTTCTGCACCGTCTATATAGTCATACCTATTAGCTGTATGTTTATAGAAAACTTCTGCTTCAATTGAATGGCCTTTTTCTCTTTCTGTCACATATCCCAACGCCCATTGGTCGGACTGTTGGGGCTTGAGGTAACGCCCACTAGGTGTCCATACATCTAAGGGGGTAGGTGAGGTGGTGTTGGATATCAGATGTAAATATTGGTTTACGCGCTGATAACTCGCCTTCCATGCGCTTCGCTCTTGACGAAAGGCAAGGGTAAAGCGGGGTTCTATATTTGTATAATGTTGCTTGCTCTCTGCTTTGTTAAAATAACCCAGAGCAGTACCTTGTTGATAGATGCCCAAGGCAGGGTTGTAGGCGAGAGGTTGGGCGTTGACATATTCCAATAAACCAGATTGTGCCAAGCGATTGAACTGATTTATGCGCAGGCCGTAGTGTAGCGCAAGTTTGGGTGAGATGTCGTGTTTGGCACTTAAATATATTGATGCTTCAGCAGCAAACTTGTTTTGCAACTGCTCGGTATTAAAGCCGGAAGTGGCGGTTAAGGGTTGTATGTAGCCGGGATTAAAACTATAATAAGTGCCTTGTACTCCTGTTTCCAAGGTAATTTTTTCCGAAATATTATAGCTTAAATCGTATTTAACATTAAAATTCTGAATTCCCGAATCCCAGTCAAAGCCAACAAAGTCTAGTGCGAGCCCGTAGTAGTAGTCGCTGTATATTAGCGAGAGGTTTCCAAATACTTTAGGCGAAAAGATTCGATTCCAACGCAGGTTTACTACCGTATTGCCATAGGTGTTTTTAAAGGTGTTATCAAAGGCAACCACATCACGACCAAAGTAGCCCGAAAGCAGCAGCCGATTTTTTTCATCTATTGGCAAGGTTATTTTAGTATTTAAGTCATAAAAATAGGCCGTGTTGGGCTGGTCAAATGCTTTTAGAAAAAGGTGGGCGTAAGTACCTCTTCCAGCGAGAAGAAAAGAACCTTTTCCTAACGGCCCTTCAAGTAAACCACGACTTGATACGGCTCCTATACCCCCATTAAACCGCAAGCGGTCTTTGGCACCCTCTTTTTGGTCAATGCGTAGCACGGAAGAAACCCTTCCGCCGTAGGCGGCGGGTATTCCTCCTTTATAGAGTTGGATGTCTTTGATGGCATCGGAGTTAAAAACAGAGAAAAACCCAAACAGGTGGGAGGAGTTAAAGATGGTGGCCTCGTCTAGTAGTATTAGGTTTTGATCAGCTCCTCCACCACGTACGTTAAATCCCGAGGCTCCTTCGCCAGCACTGGTTACTCCAGGTAGCAGTTGTATGGTTTTTAGCACGTCAGATTCACCAAAGACAACGGGTGTTTGCTTGATGGTTTTGGCGGATAAGCGATTGATGCTCATTTCAGGCGAACGCATCCGTATGCGTTCAATATCTTCAGTGACAACCACCTCTTCTAGCTCTTCGTTCTGTATGGCAAGGCTTAGGTCTAATTTCCGGTTTTGGTCTAGGTTGATTTGAGTGCGCTTGGTTTCAAATCCAATATTTTGATAGATGATTTGATAGGTTCCAGCAGGCAGTGTAAGGGAATACACCCCGTAGTTATTGCTGACCGTTCCTAGGGATGTGCCTTCGGCATAGATAGTAACGCCCAATAGGGTTTCTTGGGTGTCGGCAGCTGTTAAGGTTCCGCTAAGGGTATAGGACTGTGCATAGGCTGTTAGTCCCATGCACATCAATAAAGTAGTGATGTGACGTATCAAAGCAATTTTTTTCAAAGATACGCAACCGAGCTTATGCAGCTAATGCCTTGTCTAAATTTTCTTTGATAGCAGCAAGAAAATCTTGCGTAGATAAATAGTCTTCACGTGTCATTTCTTCTTTGTGGATAAGCATGGCGAGGTCTTTGGTCATTTGACCACCTTCTACAGTTTGGATACAAACCTCTTCAAGTTTTACACAAAAATCAGCTAAGTCTCTGTTGTTGTCCAGCTTAGCACGATGTGCCAATCCGCGAGTCCATGCAAAAATAGATGCAATAGGGTTGGTAGAAGTTTCTTTGCCTTGTTGGTGTTGGCGGTAGTGACGCGTCACGGTGCCGTGTGCAGCTTCTGCCTCCAGCGTTTTGCCGTCTGGTGTTACTAGGGTAGAAGTCATCAATCCCAGTGAACCAAAGCCTTGGGCTACGGTATCGGACTGTACGTCTCCATCATAATTCTTACACGCCCACACAAAGCCTCCGCTCCATTTCATGGCTGCGGCCACCATATCGTCAATAAGACGGTGTTCGTAAGTAATGCCTAGAGCCTCAAACTGGTCGATAAATTCGTTTTCAAACACTTCTTGGAAGATATTTTTAAAACGACCATCGTAAGCTTTCATGATGGTGTTTTTGGTAGACAGGTATAAGGGCCATTTTTTACTGATGGCACGGTTCATACACGATCGGGCAAAGCCGTAAATAGACGAGTCAATATTGTACATACTCATAGCCACACCTCCCTCTTGGAAATTGTACACTTCCCATGATTTGGCTTCGCTGCCGTCTGCGGGGGTAAAAGTCATGGTGAGCTTCCCTTTTCCTTTGATTACCGTATCCGTTGCGCGGTATTGATCCCCAAAAGCGTGACGACCGATACAGATGGGTTGTGTCCAACCTTGTACATAGCGCGGTACGTTGCTCATGATGATGGGCTCACGAAAAACGGTTCCACCTACAATATTGCGAATGGTTCCGTTGGGCGAGCGCCACATTTCTTTGAGATCAAATTCTTCTACGCGGTTTTCATCAGGGGTGATGGTAGCACATTTGATGCCCACGCTGTATTTTTTTATGGCTTCCGCAGCATCAATGGTAATTTGATCGTTGGTAGCATCACGTGAAGTAACGCTTAGATCGTAGTACAATAATTCTACATCTATATAAGGCAGTATAAGTTGTTGTTTAATGAAATCCCAAATGATACGTGTCATTTCATCTCCGTCCATTTCTACTACTGGGTTTGCTACGTGGATTTTAGCCATGGTGATTTGTTTGATGGGCGCAAATATACGTCTGGATTAGGTATAAAAAAACAGCAGCTCAATATTTTGAACTGCTGTGTTGGGTTTGTAACAAAAAATGTCTTCTGACAGGGTTTTAAACTTATCTGTCTTGGCGTTCTTTGATACGTGCTTTTTTACCGGTTAGGTCACGGAAATAGAAAATACGTGAACGGCGTACTTTTCCACGTGCATTTACCTCTATTTTCTGAATACCAGGCAGGTTGACGGGGAATATACGTTCTACGCCTACGGTTCCTGACATTTTACGAATGGTAAAAGTCTTGGTAGCACCGCTTCCTTTGATTTGAATTACGACACCCTTAAAAAATTGGGTTCGTACTTTACTTCCTTCTCGGATTTCGTAGTAAACAGTTATGGTATCTCCAGCTTGAAAGCTTGGAAGTTCTTTTTTAGGTACAAATTCGTCCTGTACGTATTGTAGTAAGGGCTCCATTTTGTTTGGTTTTAAGTGATAGCCTTGAAACATGCACGTACCTCGCCAGCGGTTTCAAAGCGGTTGCAAATATAACCCATATCCTTAAGTCCACAAAAAATAAATCAAATCGATTGTGTTTTTATGAGTTCAATTTTTTAAAAGTAGGAATTTTATTACAAGCTAATAATTTGTCTTCATTTTCATTTCATGTGTGTTCAATGTAAATTAATGATGTTTTATTGAACTTTTTGAGAGGGTAACATGTTATAGCCCCAAGCCAAAATAACTTTGTAATCAATAATAATAGTTTAAGTTTATTTTAATTATGATAATAATATTTAGTGATTATTTTAATAAGGAAAAAATAGTAAAATAACTTCTTAGTACTTGATATCAACATGCTCATTTATTATTCAAAATAAAAAATCAATGAAAAACCTTTTGTCATTCGCATCCTTAAAAAACAATTGTAATACTTTTCTTACGAGCCTTTTCCTGCCTCGTTTTTTTTGTTACATGCACTTTAGCGTTCACTTGATGCCATATTATTTCAATTTAAACATGCATGACACATTGGCTGATAGTAGCGTGAATAAATTTGGCCATGCTTTTAAATATTAACTGTATTTCGATTCTTAATTCAATATGAAATATTTATATTTCCTATTTATCGGAATTCTTCTACCAAGCGCATTTAATGCTGCTCATGCTCAAAAAATTCTACGCGCATCGCTTTCTACTTCAGCCAAGGATGCACACAACATACACATCGGTTCTTATAAAGTACAACAAAGTATTGGACATATGGGAATTATAGGCTCTGTACGTCACGGCCAATACACCGTCTTAAGAGAATTTTTGCTACCTCAACATGCGGCTTCAGACCCAATAACTCCTGATTTGGATATCCAGGTATATCCCAATCCCTTTGTTGATCATATAGATATAGCTTTTGATACTCCAGTCTCTGGCGATTTAGTCGTGATGTTGCACGACATGACAGGGCAACTTGTCGCAAGTCAAATTGCTCCAGCCAAAAAACGTCAACGTATTGCCTTAGCAAATTTGGCACAAGCACATTATATACTAACAGTAGATGTGATGGGCAAGCAGTTTTCCTATAACCTTTTGAATAAACGAACAATTAATAAAGACTAGTTAAAATTTTAATTTGATATGAAAAAACGTGTTTTACTTTTACTTGTTGCTATTTCTGTAAGTAGCTTTATGCATGCCCAGTGGTATTTTGAAACGGGTGTTAACGACGCAAAATTTACTGAGTATGTCAATCCCAAGGGGACTAAAACTACGTTGCATTCCTACACTGGATTACGCGACATGTCTACAAGCTTGGGCTATGTTTTTCCATTTAAATCTCTAGATGAGCGCATCGAGGAGAATGGACAACCTGCTGTATTTCGCCTAGCCGTTGGTCTTGGTTTTGACCAAATGAATTTGCTTACAAAAGTAGATATAAACAACATGGAAATACCAATCCATTACAATATGGCAATGGTTCAGGGGCAGCTTAACGCGTTGTTTACACCAAGCCTTATTAGAAAAAAGCAAGCCGACCCAATGGGCTTTCATCAGCCAGCGATCAACTTACTTCTGCAAGGCGGCCTAAAACGTATGCTGTTTCGCAACACTCGTAAGCCCTATATAATAACAGAGCTATATTACGGCACCCTGTCTGTCAACGTCCAAAAAGAACATGAGTCTGCTTTTGAACATCAAATGATGGTTAACACCAACTGGCCCTTAAAAGTCAACTTGAATACAAACGAAAGCAATGAGTATGTTTTTGACCATAACGAGGTTCCCTTTGCATACAGAATTGAGCGTGTATATAGGTTCAATGGGTGACTTCGACAGGGCTCTCGAGGCGGTCGAAGTGCCCAGTTTTATTTAAGTAAATCGGGGCGTTTATTTTTGGTGATTTCCAGAGCTTGTTCCTCGCGCCATGTGTCCACTTTTGGGGTGTTTCCCGAAGTAAGGATGTCTGGAACCTTGTGACCCTTGTATTCTGCAGGCCTTGTGTAAACAGGTGGGGCTAAAAGCCCATCTTGAAAAGAGTCAGTTAGGGCAGAAGTTTCGTTTCCTAACACACCTGGAATGAGCCTAATGATACTGTCGCAAAGTACAGCAGCGGCCAATTCACCCCCAGAAAGTACATAATCACCAATTGAAATTTCGTGCGTTATAAACAGGTCACGCACCCGTTGATCAACACCTTTGTAGTGACCACACAATACGATGATGTTTTTTTGCAGGGAAAGTCGATTTGAAATCCCTTGGTTTAAAACCTCTCCATCAGGTGTCATATAAATTACTGCGTCGTAGTCCCGCTCGGCTTTTAGTTGACTGATGCATTTGTCAATGGGAGCTACCATCAAAACCATACCTGCACCACCACCATAGGGATAATCATCCACTTTTTTGTAAGTGTTGGTGGTATAGTCACGTAGGTTGTGGAAATGTACTTCAGTCAAACCTGCTTCTTGCGCCCGTTTCATGATAGAGCCGTTAAATGGGCTTTGCATCAAATCAGGCACTACGCTTATAATATCTATCCGCATGTGGTAAAGATAAGCAATCACAAATAGCTTGCTTGCTGCAGGTCGCACTACAGAAAGTAATGCGTGCCAGCTTTTGAAATACCAATAGGAGGTGGCAACAATTTTGAAAAGCCAACAGGCAACTGAGGTTACGTTTTTATTATTGAAACGTTTACAAAGCTTCGCACACTACAAAAAGTGTTGGCTTCGGCTCCTATGGCTAAGGCAATAAAAAAAATACCCTTCTTAAAAAAAAACGCTGCGCTCATGGCAGATCTGCTTGATCAAGACATGGCCGAAACCGAGTCGGAAACCACATTGGAAGTTAATTTTGTCGTGCTAAAATTGAAGCACACCACCAAAGGAAAAAAAGACTAGGTTTTACTCAAAAATAAAGCGCATTTTTTCACCGTTTTTGTTCAAAAACATAAGTTCATAAATGCTCTCCTCATCTAGTGCTAAGACCTCAGACTTGCTGTTTACTTCATTGCCATTCACAGCCAGTAAGATATCACCTGTTTGCACACCTCTACGAAATAACCTGCTGTTCTCAACTCCAGCAACATATACACCTGCCGTAGTGTCGTATAATTCGGTTTCTTTTTTGTTGAGATTTCGCAGGCGCATACCGTAGTAATTGATAAAGGGCGTTGCTTTTAATACAACAGCAAGGGTAAGGGTTTTTTCATCACGCACTACTGTTACATCCACGCGTTCGCCCGGTCGTTTAGAACCTAAATATCCGGTTAAATCCGCAAATTTTCGGATAGGGGCGTCGTCTATTTTGGTGATGATATCTCCTTCTTCTATACCTGCTTCTATGGCTCCCATGTCCGCTTCCAAGCCTCCGACATAAAACCCTTCGGTTTCTTCAATGCCGAGTTGCTCGGCCATGCGTGCGTTTAGGCCGTTGCCCGTTACGCCCAACAGGGCCTTTTGTACATTGCCATATTCAATAATGTCTTCAAAAATCTTTCGTGCGATATTGCTGGGCACAGCAAAGGAATAGCCAATAAAGGTACCCATGCCGTTGCTGGTAATGGCCGTGTTGATGCCTATCAAATCACCGTCCAAATTAACCAAGGCACCGCCACTGTTTCCCGAATTCACCGCAGCATCAGTTTGGATAAAGGATTGGTTTTTGTTGTCATAATCGCTAAAATCTCTCGACTTGGCACTTATGATACCTGCCGTTACAGTAGAGTTGAGGTTATAGGGGTTGCCAACAGCTAGCACCCACTCACCAATACGTGTATTGTCGGAATCGGCAAAACGCACATATGGAAAATTAAAATCACCTTTTATTTTGAGTACAGCAATATCTGCATTGGAATCCGAGCCAATGACTTCCACCTCATATTTTTTGTTGTCGTTAGTGGTAATTTCTAGGGTGGTGGCACTCTCAACAACGTGGTTGTTGGTAATGACATAGCCATCGGAAGATACGATGACACCCGAACCCATACCAATACGGGGGTAATCGCGTGCGCTTCTTCCATAGAAATACTCCATAAAACTGCTAGGCCTTTGCCCTTTTGCTATACTGGTATTGGTGATGTGCACCACCGCATCTATGGTTTTTTCGGCAGCAGCCGTAAAATCTGTAGTGATGGCTTTTATTGGGGTCGTAGGCGTAAAACTAGTAGTAACCGTTTGGGGTTGTACAGCTGTGTAAACCACGGTTTGTTTTTGAGTAAAATGATAGCCCACTAGGGTTAAAAATGCAGCGCCAAAAGCTACGGCAACGTATTTAAAGAATGATTTCATAGCGTTTCAATTAAATATTCAACAAAAGTAAAACAAGTGTTTTTGAGTTAAAAGTCATTTAACGCATTTTTAACAACATAGTCGCTAGTGAATTTGGCTATATTTGCACATGATTTTTTCGTTTGTAAAATATCAAGGC
>JBDQNA010000005.1:0-20335 GCA_040261965.1 Flavobacteriaceae bacterium | reverse complement strand
TT
This sequence comes from Flavobacteriaceae bacterium, assembly GCA_040261965.1. Lineage (GTDB taxonomy): Bacteria > Bacteroidota > Bacteroidia > Flavobacteriales > Flavobacteriaceae > UBA7446. Next base: position 20,333 of record JBDQNA010000005.1, on the reverse strand, counting down.
TTAGCTGTGCTGTGATTTGTTCCAATTGGTTGGTGAGGTCTTGTTCCAAAGAAAGGCCTTCTTGCTCGCGGTAAGCTACCAATGCTTTAGCGGCTTTGTTGAGAGTGCTTAAAAAAATATCTTGCTCAACGTCAGAAATACTGTCATCTGCTGATGCAAACACGTTAGGCATGCGCATCACGGTTGGCAAAAGCGCCTCATCTGTCAAAGGAGAAATGGCTTTTAATTCGTCCATGTAGTGTGCCACCACTGCTTTGTTAATCGGGGCTGCATCTTGACCGGCAAACCATTCTTCGAATACATTCACTTCACACTTGCCACGGTGCAGTAGGGCTGTTAACTGTTTACGTGCGTTCAAATCAAGGCCTCTATAACGGGCGGGCGTACGAAAATTGAGGTCAAATGATTTGCTGTTGAGCGACTTAATTTCAATACGTAATTTTTTGCCTTGTGCATTGTACTCCGCTTTGCCGTAGCCTGTCATGGATAGAATCATATCGCTTTATTAAAGCGCAAAGGTACAAAACAGGAGGTGAGTGTTTGTCGGTTAGTATAGCTATGTGTTTTTAGATGCAATTGAAAGCATGTATGGGATTTTATTATTTTCCGTTTTTTGATATAAAACAATGCTTTTTACACACTTTTACCTGTTTTTTAGTCTATTTTGCCCGTTTTTAGTCTTTTTTAGTTAAAAACCACTCTGCTTTTTATGGCTGTATTGCTGAAAATTAAGACCACAAGACAAAAACTGTCTTTTTTTAAAACAGCAAAAATGCTGCTTTTTGCTTTTTTAGAGCTAAAAATGACTCATAACCGTTTATTATTGGATAAAGTTGTCCTTTTTTAGTCAATTTTTGCAAAAAATGGTTTTTTAAAAATGGCGCCTTTAGCCAAATGGAATGAAGCTAAAACGGGACATGTTAGATAGACATATTTTATCATTTTTGTTTGTTTTTGTCTTAAAACACTTGAAAATAGGCTCTTTTTAGTGTTTTTTAGACGTTTTTTCAAGAAAAACGAGTTTCTGTTATTCTAAGATTCTGATGCTCAATCTACACAATCGCCACCTATGCGCCAAGCATTGTGCGCATCGTTAAGCACAAGCACCAAACTTTGGCCGTTATACGTCTTGCTAACGATACCCCTAATGCTTCCAGTTCCGCCTGGTAAGGGCAAATCTTTAAAAGATGCAAAAGCGCTGGTCTCAAGCAAAAAGGGAACCTTGTCCTGACCTTCGCAAGCTTCCATATTGCGCTGCGTATCGTAATAATCTTTGGGGTCAACAAAAGGCTTTCCCTGTTCCGCAGCAACAAAGCGTACGTTGGCGATTTCCACATACATCCCTATGTGGCTGCTGTTTATTTCAGAAAAAAGTACCATGCTTGGCATCACTTCTTCTGTTGTCTTGGAACGAAAAAAGTGATCTGGAGGAGGATGTGGTACTGGCTTAATAGCAACTGTATCTGTGAACGGCCGTTTTGTAGCTAATTAAAAATTGTTTCGCAAATAATAGCTTTGTTGATAACAAAAGTAATTACACAAGCCCAGTGTGTATTATAAAGCGTTAGGGTTATCTAAAAAGCGAAAAAAATGGGGTTGGAATTAGGTGTAATAGCCGCTGCTTTTCTAAGAGACGGGCACTTAAACATGTCATATAAATTATACTTTTTAGGGTTGTTTTTTTAAAATTACCCCTTGCTAGCGCGAGGGTTACTCTCGTTCCAAAGTAAATATGTTTAAAAAGATCCAAGACACAGCCTTGCGCCAGCAGGGGGTGTACTTACTAAGTTAAGTGCTAACCCACGCAACTGTTCATAGCCGAGACCGTTAACTTTCCGTGTTTCTCTACTAAGAAAAATTAACTAAAAAGCGCCTTTAGCTCCGTAGCCTCCTCAGGCTTGAGTTTGCCTGCCAAAATAAGGCTAAGCTGCCTGCGGCGCAGGGCACCTGCATAGCGTTCTTGTTCCAAAGCCGTTTCGGGTGCAATAGGCGGTACGGCCACTGGCATACCCGCTTTATTCACCGCAACAAAAGTATAAATGGCTTCATTTACTTTTTCCTTTGTGCGCTTTTCATGCTCTTCCTTCCACACATCTATAAACACCTCCATCGAAGTGCCAAAAGCACGAGAGACCTTGGCCTCTAGCGTTAGCACACTGCCTAGGGGCACGGGCTTTCTAAAGTGCACATGATTTACCGAAGCGGTAACCACCACCTGCTCGGAATGGCGCTCTGCTGCAATACAGGCTGCTCGGTCCATACGTGCCAACAGCTCGCCCCCAAACAAGTTATTGATGGGATTGGTATCAGAGGGCAGTACCAAGTCGGTCATAACCGTCTTGGAAGCACTAGGGTGTTTTGGTTCCATGGGTGTTATTTTTTCAGTACCCAAACGTCTGGGTAGTTGTCTTCCAAAAGGCCTGCTTTGACATTGTACGCTTCTCGTTGCGTAGCATAGGCAGCAAAAGAAACTTGGTGAAATCCGTTACTGGTTTTGGGTAGTCTTGCTGCTAGGTAGTAGCCCTTACGCTTGAGGCTATTGACAAGGCGGTCGGCGTTGTTTTGGCTGCGGAAAGATCCAGCAATAAGATGATAGCCTAAGACAACAGCCTTGGGTGCAACAACACGTAGCGTTGGCAATTCGCCAAGGTCATAAACAGCGGCGGCGGCTTGCTCACGTGCGTTTTCACGTAGTGTTTGCTCTTGTTCCCAAAGTAATTCGGTTTGTTGGTCTTGCACATAATTGGTACCCAAAGCTAGCAAGGCTAAAAAACTAGCAGCTACCATGGCCCTACGCATAAAGGGGCTGGACGGCTGGGGTTCCAATGTAAAAACAGGTGTTGGGGCTGCTTCGGCAGCACTGCGTGATATGGGTTGTGCGTCCAATTGTGGAAGCGCATAGCTTGCTGCTAAGAAATTCAACCCCTGCTCGGCGCTAAATACAAGTTTGCCCTCTGAATTCGTTTCAAATATTCCCAGAGTAGCGATTTTAAGCTTGCCTTTGTGGGCGCGTTCTTTCCAAGAAATAATCTGCTGGTGAATGTCCAATACAGCACGCTCATAAGAACACTGCAAAACATGCGCCATGTGCGCTGCCAAGATGCCGTCGTTGGATTGTAGCTGCTCATTAAACGACAACACCTTACGCGGTGGATGATAGCGTTGTTGCTCTGCATCAAAAAACGCTTCTTTATGCTCCACCAAAAAAGCGCCAAAGCCTGGAAGGCTAACGCAATCGTGGCGGTAAAGTAAGTAATGTATGTGTGCTGCGAGCTCCATAAGACAAATGTACATTTTTTGGTGGATTTTTAAAACCATTCGCTTTTGTAATTTAGGGGTGCCAAATCTTATGAAAACAACCGAACTTATTGCAACTCTTGTGCTGCCCAAACTTCCCAAGATTGGCTGCAGCACCGCCCGAAAGCTCATCCGTCATTTTGGAAGTGCTGAAGCCATTTTTCAACGCATTGGTCGTGAAAATACCAAGCCATTTAACAACATTGCTGCGGTATTTAAACGCCCAGAAGCCAAACAGCTGTGGGGTGCCGCAGAAAAAGAAGTGGCGCGGATTAAAAAGCACCGCATTTTATCGGTAACACACAACGACCCCGACTTTCCCATTGCCCTAAACCTCTGCCCCGATGCACCGCTTGTGCTTTTTGGCAGTGGTCAGGCCTTTCCAAATACCACCCGTGTGATTAGCATCGTAGGCACTAGAATGCCCTCGCCTGATGGCAAGGCATTTGTCCGCCAGCTTGTAGAATCCCTTGCGCCCTATCAGCCTGTAATCGTGTCGGGCTTTGCTCATGGCATTGACATCACAGCCCAATTGTCAGCCCTTGAAAACAACCTGATTACCTACGGCTGTTTGGGGCATGGTATTTTGAATTGCTATCCTAGAGAACATCAAAAACATCGAAAAAAAATAGAACAGCATGGCGGTTTCTTAACCGAATTGTGGTCACCTGAACAAATCAAACGCTCCCACTTCTTACAGCGCAATCGCATTATCGCTGGTTTGGCACAAGCCACCATTGTAGTCGAGTCCAAAAGTAAAGGTGGTGCCCTAACCACAGCGGCCTATGCACTTGGATATGAACGGGATGTGTTTGCTGTACCAGGCAGACCCAACGACTCCGTAGCCCAAGGGTGCTTAGCGCTCATCAAAGCCCAAAAGGCTACTTGTATTACGAGTGGAGCGGATGTGGCACAGCTACTTGGCTGGAAAAAAGAAAAAGCTACAGCTCCACAACGACAGTTGTTTGTACGTCTAAACGACAAAGAGCAACAAGTTGTTAAGCACATGAGTCCAACGCCCAAACACATAGATCTCATTGCTTTGGATGCTTCGCTCAAAATAAGTGATGTTTCAAGCCTCCTTTTTCAACTTGAAATGAAAGGTGTAGTAATGGCGCAAGCCGGTAAATTGTTTAAACTGTTGTAGTATAGCCTAGATTCTTGCGTACGCGTTGAAGGACCTCTTGGGCTACGCTACGCGCCTTAAGGGCTCCTTTTTGAAGTTGGGCCTCCAGTACTTCTGGATGTGCCGTAAATTCATCAAACTTTGATCTGGCTTCAGAAAAGCGTTCAAGAATGGCTTCGTATAGTGCCTGTTTTGCATGGCCATAGCCATAACCGCCTGACTCATAGTTTTTTCGCATTGCATCCACAGCTGCTGGTTGTGCAATTAAGGTATACAGCGCAAATACGGTACACCTGTCTGGATCTTTTGGTGCTTCGAGGGGTGTGCTGTCCGTAGCAATGCCCATTACTTGCTTGCGCAACTTTTTTTCTGGTAAAAAAACATCGATGGTATTGTTTTTTGACTTGCTCATCTTGGCGCCATCGGTTCCTAAAACATATTGTGCATTGTCTTGTAGCTTGGCTTCGGGCAAGACAAAGGTTTCTCCAAAAGCGGCGTGAAAACGACTGGCAACATCTCGTGTCATTTCCAAATGCTGCAGCTGGTCTTTTCCCACAGGAACCCAGTTGGCGTCATATAATAAAATATCTGCTGCCATCAGCATGGGATAGGTAAAAAGTCCTGCATTGACATCTTCAAGCCTATCGGCTTTGTCCTTAAAAGAGTGGGCTAGTGACAACCTGCTGTAAGGAAACGAGCAATTCAGATACCATGCGAGTTCTGTTACTTCTGGGACATCAGACTGACGATAAAAACACGTGCTGTCAGGGTCAAGTCCACAAGCCAACCAAGCCGCAGCTGTTTTGTGGGTATTGGCTTTTAGTTCCCTTGCATCTTTGATTTGGGTAAGGGAGTGCATGTCGGCAATAAATAAAAAGGCTTCGTCGCTTGATTCCTTTGCCATTTCTATGGCAGGAATTATCGCCCCTAAAAGGTTGCCTAAATGCGGTGTTCCCGTGCTTTGAATTCCGGTAAGGATACGTGCCATAGCTATAGTGTCTGCACAAAAATAATGGATTTAAGCCATCAATCGCTACTTTTGACAACATGCTTTACATACGCATCTTTCTTTTGGGACTGTGGAATGCTTGGTTTTACATCCTTTCTACGGTTGGTATTACCTTGTGTTTTCCGTTGTTGCTTCTCTGCTTATTGCAAGAGAAATGGTACCGTGGCATTTATTTTTTAGCGCGTTATTTTTGGTCCCCATTTATCCTGTTTGGTATGGGTTTTATTCCACTAATTCGGCATAAATCAAAAATAGATTATAGCAAACAATATGTCTTTGTTGCGAATCATTTAAGCATGATTGACATCATGATGATTTTTATGACCATTAAAAAGCCCGCTGTTTTTATAGGGAAGTCAGAACTTGATCGTCTGCCCCTCTTTGCTACCATTTACAAAAGGGCTGCCATTTTGGTAGATCGCGACAGTGCTTCGAGCAGAAAAAGTGTGTACTATCAGGCCAAGCATAAAATTAAAATTGGCTTTAATATCATGCTCTACCCAGAGGGTTTGGTGCCTGAGCCAACTGTGCTTTTGGCCCCCTTTAAAAATGGTGCTTTTAGCCTTGCCATTGAGCATCAAATTCCCATAGTCCCCATCACACTACCGGATTGCAAAAAGCGTTTTCCTTTCCAGTTTTCATATAAGTATTGGGTGGGAAGGCCGGGAATTGTAAGGGCCAATATTCATGCGCCTATTGAAACCGTAGGAATGACAAAAGATGACATGCCTGCGCTTAAAGAAAAAGTGCACCGGTTTATGGCTGAAAAGTTAAAAGAAGAAGGGTACCGCTAGGGTTATTCCGCAGCTGCAACGATTTCTTTGATCTTGCCTTCAACTTCTTCTGCTAGTTCTGGATTGTCATCTAAAAGGGTTTTTACTGCATCCCTTCCCTGCCCAAGTTTGGTGTCGCCATAGCTAAACCACGAACCGCTCTTCTTTATGATTTCAGCTTCAACGCCGATGTCTAGCAACTCGCCAATGCGAGAAATACCTTGACCATACATGATATCAAACTCAACAGTTTTAAATGGAGGGGCAACCTTGTTTTTGACCACCTTAACGCGTGTTTTATTTCCTAAAACAGCGCCTGCGCTGTCTTTGATTTGTGTCGAACGACGAATGTCTAAACGTACCGATGCGTAAAACTTCAATGCATTCCCGCCAGTTGTCGTTTCTGGATTGCCAAACATGACGCCAATTTTTTCACGCAACTGATTGATAAAAATAACGGTACACTTTGTTTTGCTGATAGATGCGGTTAGTTTTCGCAAAGCCTGTGACATAAGGCGTGCGTGCAGCCCCATTTTAGAATCGCCCATTTCGCCTTCTATCTCGCTTTTAGGTGTAAGTGCAGCAACAGAATCCACAACTACAATATCAACTGCTCCCGAACGAATCAAGTTATCTGCAATTTCCAACGCTTGTTCCCCGTGATCGGGTTGTGAAATGATAAGGTCGTCGATTTGAACGCCAAGATTTTTGGCATAGTAGCGGTCAAAAGCATGCTCCGCATCAATAAATGCGGCTATGCCTCCAGCCTTTTGGCATTCGGCTATGGCGTGAAGGGTTAGGGTTGTTTTACCGGATGATTCTGGTCCGTAAATCTCAACTACTCTTCCGCGTGGATATCCTCCAACACCAAGGGCAACATCTAGGCCTATAGAGCCCGAAGAAATGGCTTCTATATTTTCAGTTACGCTATCCCCCATTTTCATGACGGTGCCTTTACCGTAGGCTTTGTCAAGTTTATCTAGCGTTAGTTGTAATGCTTTTAATTTGGCTTCTTTTTCGTTACTCATGCTTGATTTTTTAGCTATTTGCTAAGGTACAATATTTCCAATTGTTTGGGTTTTTTCTGACGATATTTAATTTGATATCTTTGCCGCATAACCTTAATTCTGTATAGCATGCAACTGTACAACACATTAAGCGCCAATCAGCGCGCTGCCCTAATCGACGAGGCGGGAGAGGAACGACTTACGCTATCCTTTTACGCTTACACAAAAATCGAACTCCCGTCCGAATTTAGAGACCAGCTCTTTGTGCGTTGGGATGACCTAGATGTGCTGGGAAGAATATATGTAGCTCACGAAGGAATCAACGCACAACTATCTGTCCCTGCACCACGTTTTGCTGCGTTTAAAAAGCATTTGGACAGCATTGCTTTTTTAAAGGATGTGCGCCTAAACATTGCGATCGAACAAGACAACAAATCTTTTCTAAAGCTCAAAATAAAAGTCCGTGACAAAATTGTTGCCGATGGCTTGGACGACGACGAATTTGATGTAACAAACAAAGGGGTACACCTCAGCGCTGCTGAGTTTAATTCGCTCACCAGCACAGAGGACACCATTGTAGTGGACATGCGCAATCATTATGAGAGTGAGATTGGGCATTTTGAGGGCGCTATCACGCCGGATGTGGATACTTTCCGTGACTCACTGCCCATCATTGAAAAAGACTTAGCAGCACACAAATCAGATAAAAATTTGGTGATGTATTGTACGGGCGGTATCCGCTGCGAAAAAGCAAGTGCTTATTTTAAGCACAAAGGTTTTGAACGTGTATACCAACTTGAAGGGGGCATTATTGAATATGCACGACAAGTAAAAAATCAAGGGTTGGATAACAAGTTTATCGGCAAAAACTTTGTTTTTGATGAGCGCAGAAGTGAGGCTATTTCTGATGATGTAATCGCCTCGTGTCACCAATGTGGTTCGCCCAGTGACACCCATGTGAATTGTGCAAACGACGCTTGCCATTTACTTTTTATTCAATGTCCAACATGTGCTGAAAAGCATGACAATTGTTGTTCTGACAGCTGTGCATCAATCATTGCTTTGCCGAGAGACAAACAAAAGGAACTTAGAAAAGGCACGCATAACAGCAATAAAATATTCAAAAAAGGACGTGCTCATCACTTAAAGACCCTAAATCCATCGTGAAGAAAGCCTGCTTGCTTCTTGTTTTAAGTGTGCTGCTTAGCAACTGTGACGCCTCTAGCGAGCTCCTTTTTAATGAGCTTCCAAATGATGGGTGGAAACAAGACCAATGGGAAACATTTACCTATAGAAATCGCTTATCCAATACGAACGCTTCGCTGCATTGGATACTACGTCACGACAACGATTATCCTTATGCAAATATTTTCTTTATCGCTTCCTTGACAACGCCAAAAGGCGTCACGCAATATGACACCCTTCATTATAGGCTAGCTAATGTAGATGGCAGGTGGTTAGGCACTGGAATGTATGTGCGTGAACTAAGCCTTCCATATGTGGAACGGTTCTTGTTTGAAGAGCCCGGGAACTATTTGTTTAAGTTGCGCCCAGCGGTTCGCCCTAACAACCGTATTGTTGCAGACAGCTTGCTTGTGGGGCTACACCAAATTGGACTAGAAATAAGAACCTTGTCAGATGACTAAACACCGCAAATACCGAAAGTTTATTCGATTTATTTGGGTTGCCTTTGGCACTGCCACACTAGGTGTTGTTGGTGTTTTTGGCGCTGCTTCGGCAGGCTTGCTTGGTACCATGCCAGACTTTAGGCAGTTGGAAAATCCCAAAACGAATTTAGCCACCCAAATAATTTCTGCAGACAACACGGTATTGGGGAAGTTTTATTTTAACGATAACCGCACACCTATTTCATATGATGAAATTCCAAGCAGCATGATTGATGCACTTATTGCTACCGAAGACGAACGCTTCTACAGCCATTCGGGTATCGATTTTAGAGGCACTGCTAGGGCGTTCTTTTATCTTGGAAGTAAAGGAGGGGGAAGTACCATTACCCAACAGCTGGCCCGTCAACTTTTTACTGGCGTGCGTTCAAGTAATAAGCTAGAGGCTGTTGTTCAAAAAATTAAAGAGTGGGTCATTGCCATTCGTTTAGAGCGGAGGTACACCAAAAACGAAATTATAGCCATGTACCTCAACATATACGATTTTAATTATAATGCCGATGGTATCCGCTCTGCGAGCTCCATATACTTCTCAAAAACGCCAGACCAAATGTCTTTGAGTGAATCGGCCATGCTGGTAGGCATGCTTAAAAACTCCTCTTTGTACAATCCGTTGAGGCGCCCCGAACTTGTGCGAGAAAGACGAAATATTGTTTATCAACAAATGTTGCGTAACCAGCTGATTGACCCAAAAGAAAATGATTCTTTGGCAGCGCTACCAATTGAAGTTGACTTTAATCCGCAATCACATAGAGAAGGTATCGCAACTTATTTTAGGGCCTACCTGCAAAAGTTTATGCGCTCTTGGATAGCAAATAATCCAAAAGAAGATGGCAGTTCTTACAATCTCTATTTGGATGGGCTAAGCATCTATACTACCATAGATTCTAGGCTTCAAACCTATGCGGAACAAGCTGTAGGAGCGCATATGTCTACGCTGCAGAAAGAGTTTTTTAGACAAAATAGCGGGGAGTTTAACCCTACAGCCCCCTTTTTAGAAATTAAGGAAGATGAAATTGAGCGTATAATGGAACAGGCCAAACGCCGTTCAGAACGCTGGCGAAAAATGAAGGCTAGAGGGCTAGACGAAGCAAGCATCTTGGCAAGTTTTGAAGCGCCTACAGAAATGCAAGTCTTTGGCTGGAACGGAGATATAGACACCGTGATGACGCCAACCGATTCTATCAGGTATTACAAGTACTTCCTGCGTGCAGGCATGATGTCAATGGAACCACAGTCGGGTCATGTCAAGGCCTGGGTTGGGGGCATAAATTACCGTCATTTTCAATTTGATCACGTCATGCAAGGCAAAAGACAAATTGGCTCAACATTTAAGCCCTTTGTGTATGCTACTGCCATTGACCAATTGAAACTCTCGCCATGTGATTCGCTGCCCGATGGATATTACTGTGTTGAGCCCGCTAAATTTGGTGCCCATGATGCGTGGTGCCCCAAAAACTCTGGTGATCGATATATAGGAAAGCGAACGCTTAAAAATGCATTGGCAAACTCTGTTAATACCATAAGTGCACGTCTTATTGACAAGGTAGGGCCACGGCCTGTAGCAAACCTTGCGCGTAACTTGGGTGTGACGTCTTATATACCCAGTGTGCCAGCCATTGCCTTAGGCTCTGCAGATTTGAGTGTTTATGAAATGGTAGGGGCATATTCCAGTTTTGCAAACAAAGGAATTTATGTGAAGCCGGTTTTGGTCACGCGTATTGAAGACAAAAACGGCACAGTAATTTATCAAGCAACTCCTGAAACAAAAGATGTGTTGAGTGAGGAATCTGCCTATGTAACCCTTAAGCTACTTGAGGGTGTAACAGAAGCTGGTTCGGGAATTCGACTCCGTCATGTAGGTGCAGATAAAACAAATCCCATTTTTAGGGATATCGTAACGGGGTATCCTTATGCTTTTAAAAACCCCATCGCTGGAAAAACAGGAACTACACAAAATCAAAGTGATGGTTGGTTTATTGGTATGGTGCCAAATTTAGCAACTGGTGTTTGGGTAGGTGGTGAAGATCGCGCAACGCACTTTGAGACCATTGCTTATGGTCAAGGCGCAACGATGGCCCTCCCTATTTGGGCAAGTTATATGCAGGCCTGCTATGCCGATTCAACACTCGTAGTCTCGCAAGATCCTTTTGAAGCACCTGCTTTTGTCTCCATTCCTCTGGATTGTGATTCGCTGTCTTTGGCACGACAACAGAAGTCCTTTTTTAAAGACGAAGACCTTAGTGATTTAGGGTTTTAAGATGGAATACCGTGAAAGGCTAAATAGCTGTTGTAATAACGTTTATCCCCTGTAACTTCTTTTCCTATCCATCTAGGAAGCTGTATGGTATCCTTGGCATGCTTAAGTTCAATCTCAGCAATAACCAAGCCCTCGTGGGCTGCTTCAAAAACGTCAACTTCAAAAAGTTGCTGCTTTTCAACTATATGATGCCTTGTCTTTTGAATAACACCAGGCAGGCACATAGGCATCAATGCTTTAGCTTCCAATAACGGTATTTCTTGCTCCCATTCTTGCCGAGTAGTCCCATCATTAGAGGATGCTCCTTTTATGGTTAAAAATCCTTTGCCATCCCCAATACGTAAGCGAACGGTACGTGCAGGATCAGTGGAAATATATCCTGGGAAAATCTGAACAGAATGGCGGGCAGAAAGAATGGCTTGTTTTGGGTCGTCGACCAAAAATTTACGCTCGATTTCAACCATTTGCTGCTGGATCAAAAATAGCGTTTAGTGTAGCTGCAAGACGTAACCCAGCATCTAACAACTGCTTGCGAACCGTTTCGAAATTTTCATAGTGATAAACATACCCAAGTCTACTGCCTTGCGGGGTTTTGTCATAAAGTGTATTTGCTAGGTCTTGTGATTGGTTAACCCAATTCAATAAGGGTGCGGCCATGATCTCACCTTTTTGTTCGGGGGTGTGCTTGGGCAAGTGTGCTGCCAGTTCGCTGTAGCTCATGTTATAATGCTCAATAAGATCCGTGTCCCATAATCTGTGGAGGTTAGTGCGCTTGCCAAACCAAAAAAGATCAATGCTATTTCCTCCTCTATCTTCTTTTCTCCCAGCATGAAAAGGCTGGTGGATATCACCTATAAAATGCACCAATAACTTTAGATAAAATGTTTTGTCTTCAAGAGATGAAGTGGGGGTTTTTAAAACTTCTATACACCTTTGAATGGCCGTTACGATGTCGCCTTTGGGATTTTTATCCGCTTCACTATAGCGTGTGTTTTGATCCATGTTGACGTAATGCCATGGAGCCAGATGGTCGTAACGGTCGTCAGATCGGATTTCATCGGCATAAGTGGAAACAAAGGCCAGTGACATGCCGCCTAAGAGGATGTTCACTTGCGCTGCTGCTTTTGGTGTTAGGTGTTTTTGGGCAACCGCGCCAATTGCTCGATGCCCTGTACTACCCCACACCTCCGCATAAGTGTTTTGTAGTGTAACAAAAAGAAGAAGAAGTACAACTGTGTTTAAATACGTTTTCATAAGACAAAGCTACAGAATTCCTCGTATTATGGTTGGTCGGTATTTATTACTCAAAAAGTCTATCCCGAGAGTAAGTTGGTGAAAGCCCGTATTATTGATAATTACATCTCCAAGGCCAACAGTGTATGCGTATGAAAAGGTCCAGTTTTGATGTTTTACTCCTAAAAGAAGGGTGACTTGATTAAATGATTCCCTGTAAGCTTTGATGGCGCTGTTGGTTAACGTATTCGTAAGTCCTTTTCGGTAAGAAGTACCTACCCATAATTGTGTCTGAAGAATGCTGTGGTGAGATTTTAGGCTCACATCAATGTTAGGGCGGTAAACATATTGAATATAATCAACCAAAAAGGAGGGCTCCAAAGCCCACTTGGGGTTGATTTCAAAAAAGTTTCCTGCAGATGCCAAAAAACGCATGGGGCTTTCGATGAATACTTGGTCGCTGACATCCTTACCTTTAAAAACGAGGTTTTGGACAGTTATATGCGTGTAAAAAGAGACCAAATTATAGGTCAAGCCAACATCAAGGTACATACTTGTGCTATTCACTTGTCCCCCTTTTACGACTGCCTCAGAAGAAAGATCAAAAGTAGTTTGGTCGTGTTGATGAAAAACACCCCCTACCGAAAGGCCAAAGGAGAGTTGGTTAATTTCATCTTGTCCTCTATAAAAATTTAAATGGTGTGTATATGTTGCTTGAACTCCTGTATTGGAATAAAAGCCATTTTTATCGTTAAAAAACATACCCCCAATCCCCGATTTATCACCTACTCTTGAGTGAACATTTAATGTTTGCATAGAGGGGGCATTAGCAATCTCCAACCACTGGGTTCTTAGTGAGGTCCTAATCTTCATGCCTTCATAGTGAGCGCCTGCCATGGCGGGATGTAATATGTAGTAATTATCGGAGAGATAATCGCTATATGTAGGCATGCGGTATTGTGCTGTTGCTGTGGCTAACAGCATCAAAAAAAAAGCGTTTTTTGTAGTAAATAGTTTTTTGTTATATGACATGTAAAGAATTCATTACATTCGTGCAAGTTACATAAACCAATGCTAAAGTTCCTTCGTAACATCTTGCCTGTTTTCGTGACTGCCCTCTACATGTGCCTTCCCTCATCGTTATTTGGACAGCTCAGTAAGGTGCATTATATCCCACCTATTTCTGTTACTTCTTTTGAGTCGAATAGTTTACCCGAAGACCAATTCATATATCTTTCAACTCCAAGTGCCAAGGAAATCACATTTGTAATTAAACCCATTGGCGTAGCTCCAGCAGATTGTTTTTATGGGACTATGTCAAGCAACAACCCATTTGTCTTTGACGTTCGGGACTCGAACAGGGTCGGGATATTTAGCACTAAAATGGTCATTCGAGAAAACTTAGGCTCAACTGTGCTTGTCAATAAAGGGTATATAATTGAGGCGGAAAAGCCAATTTATGTGTCTGTACGGTTTCAAAGTCAGTCTCAAGCAGGAGCAATTGTTAGTAAGGGGCGCAGCGCCCTTAGTGACTCTTTTTTGTTTGGCGGTTTTGTTAATAATGTAACTTCAGGAACAACAGGATACAATAGCTTCTTCTCTGTGATGGCGGTTGAAGACAATACTGAGATTACTGTTAAATTCCCTAAAACGGTAAGGCTTCACAATTATTCAGGCACATATCCTGTTAATTTTAAACTTCAAAAAAACGAAAGCTATGTCGGTATTTTGCGAGCGAGTGAAGGTGCTAATAACAAAGACGGTCTAATTGGTGGGCATTTAACCTCAACAAAAGATGTGGTTGTAGTTTCAGGAAGCACTACAGGAACCAATGGCAGTGGCAATGGTCGCGATTATGGGATTGATCAATTGGTAGGCACAGAAAATGCTGGGAAAGAATTTATCTTCATAAGGGGTGAAACACCGAGCTCATACACAGACACTGAAAATATAGTCCTGATTCCTTTATCAACAGGAACAACATATACAGTTAATGGAGGGGCTTCACAAAATATAAATGGCCCTTATGCGATTATTGAGGGAGATGAGTATAATAGTAACCGTAATATGTATGTTGTTGCCTCAGGTCCCGTAATGGCCTTTCAAGGCATTGGCGCTAGAAGTCCAACCGTTAATAATCATGAACCAAACCAGGGAATGTTCATCGTACCTCCACTAAACTGTTCTGCAAAAGGAGGAATTAACAACATCCCTTATATTAGTAGAATTGGTAAAAATGTTCACAGCGGGGGAATTGGCATAGTTGCTGAAAAAGGAGTAGATGTTTCACTTAATGGATCTTTGCTGACTGGTGCCCTATCCACAGCTAATCCAAAATATGTTACATACAGGATTTCTGGTCTTAATCAAGACCTCTATTATGTAGACAGCAGTGGGGAATTATATGTTTCTTATTATACGTCTTCAAATTTTGCCACCTCTGGAGGGTTTTATTCTGGCTTTCAATCTCCACCTGAGTTTGATTTTGATTTAGACCTTGTTGCTCTGGGTACTTGTATTCAAAATAGCGTCGTTTTAAATGCATCCAAGGTAAATACCTTGGAGTCGTTCAGTTGGTGGTATAACTCCACTCCAAAAGCAGTTGCGTCACAATGGCAAGAGATAACAACCAACGCAAATATTAATTCACTTAATCCGTCACAGGTAGGTTGGTATCAATTAAGAGGTGTGTATCTATGTGGTGCTAGCAGAGAAAACTTAATCTCTCAAGCGACTTTTATAGGTAATTGCCCAGATGACAACGATAATGACGGGGTGGTAGACAACTTAGATTTGGATTCAGATAATGATGGCATTATAAACTTTGAGGAGAGCAGTGGTGGGTTTGTTTTTGATTTTACTGATCCTACTAATCCTGTTACGCCAAGCGTTACGGACAAAAACATCACAATCCCTTTTGGTTACTCTGCCAGCAGTACAATTTCATTAGCCCCAGGGAGTAGTATAAGCGGAGACGCTAACGGTTCCATAAGTTTTGAAATTCCTGCAAGCACTGATGCTGAAAGTACATATGTCTTGAATTTTAGCCAGCCCTCAAATATTAAGATTTCGTTTCCTGATGCGACCTCAAGTGTAGAAAATGAAGCAGTGCAAGTTGAAACTTCTGACCTCGATAAAACCCTTTCCATTGTCAATGTTGACAATGACTTTATTATTGACACCAATTTTGATGATGCTTTTGAGTCTGGTATAACATATTATACGAGCCGTTTTATCCAAGCAAAGTTTAACCCCACAGCAACTGGAGACAGTAATGTCAATATATATGGAACGGGGATTTCAAACATTGCTATTTCATATAAATTGAATAATTTAACGCAAGACGGCAAATTAAAGTTTGTTGTTTCGGAATATGACCTTGCTTTAAATACGGACAGTACATTTAGTGGGGGAGATAATATTCCTGATTATTTGGATACTGACAGCGATGCTGATGGATGTTTTGATGCGATTGAAGCTGGGTATGAAGATCCGGATGGTGATGGTTTAGCAGGTATAAGCCCCATATTATATGACCCCACCATCGCAGCCCCTACGGCTGATGTAAGAGGGCGTGTGGTTTACACGGGCTATAAGTATACTGATCCTATTCGAGACCACGACAAAAATAATATTTATGACTTCCAGGAACCGCCGGGTGTGCTGCCAAGTTTTTCATCTGAGCCCACAACAGCAACCATTACAGAAGGCGATACGGCTCAATTTTCCGTTGGTTCTTCTAATGCCTATTCTTTTCAATGGCTGATGGATGGCCTGCCAATCACAAACGACGCTACATTCAATATTTCTACTGATGGAAAAACACTTAGTGTCCGCACAACCGATACTTCTTTAGACGGAAATAAATTCTCTGTTTTGATTAATACGAGTTCCTATTTGTGTGCGTCTTCATCTAGAGAGGCTACATTAAACGTACTTGCTGTTCCGTCAATCCCTATACTTGATCGCGTGTATTCTTTTTGTTTTTCAGGCTTGGCTACTGATATGAAATTAATCTCTGACTTAAAGATGGCCATTGGTAGAACTGATATTAATATTTACGAAAATGAAACGGGAGGAGCTCCCCTCGCAGACAATGCCCCGCTTATTGATGGCGAAGATTATTATGTCAGTGCTTTTAACAGTCTTGGGGCTGAAAGCCCCATTCGCTCAGTAACTAATGTTATTGTTGCAAGTCCAATGCTCAATTCTTCTGAACCCAACGATACTATTTGTTTGGGAGACCCCATAACTATTTCCGCTACAGGCGTACCACAAACCGTTTTTGAATTTGAAAGCCGGCTTGATCCAACGTATGAAAAGTTTTTAAGCTTTGGGGGGGCACATTACTTTTTGAGAAAAGTAGCTATGACTTGGACAGCTGCAAGAAATCTCATTCAAAGCCAAGGGGCAGGAGCCTCTATGTATGTAATTGACAACAAAGCCGAAGAAAATGCAGTCTATAACAAACTTATGGCCGATGGCTATGCCGGGAAGGCTGATACCCACTTCTGGTTGGGGCTGCGTCAAATAGATGCCTTTAAAGGGACTGGTTTTGATCAAGGGTGGGTGTGGTTAAACGGAAGCCCCCTAGATCCTAATCTTGCTAATTGGAACAATAGTGAACCTAACGATTGGGATCGTGATTATAATAGTGCCGACAGCGATGGGATTGAGGACGGAAGCGAAGATTATGCGCAATTTGATTTCGGTTCCTATGGAATAGAGTGGAACGACATGGCAGATAATGGAGGCGATGGAAATTCTTGGCCCATATTTGAGTTTGAAGGCGTGTCTAGTGTTAAGTGGTACAAACAAGAAGTAGGCGGTGCCAAAACTCAAATTACAGGCATGACAAGTAATCGTATAGTAGAAACACCACCAGTAACAACAACTTATTATTATGAAATTACGGTAAATGGTGTGCTTTGTGAAGATAGCATTACCATCACCGTTCATGATTTGCCAACGGTACTCCCCTCCAGCAATATCACGGCTTGTGACAACAATTTAGATGGTGACAGCACGGACACAAATGAGGCTGATTTTGATTTAGGCAAGCATAGAGAAAACATATTGCTAGGAGCCATTGACCGAAACGTCTTTTATTATAAGACAGATACGGCTGCTGTTGCTGACAGTATCTCAACAGCGGTGCCCTTTACCAACACGGCAAACCCTCAAAAACTGTATTTCAGGGTTGTTAATACCAAAACAAGCTGTATTTCTGAAAAATTTGGGAGCTTTGATTTGATTGTTGATGATCTCCCCCTAGAAATAACCATTGATGACATGCACGATTGTGATGATGATACCGTTGGGAATGATAAAGATGGAGAACACACTTTTGACTTAACTACTAAAACCAATGAAATTTTGACAGCTTTAGGGGGGGCAAGTGCAGCCTTCGCCATAAGCTATCACAAATCATTAATTGATGCCAAAAATGATTTTGGGGCTATTACTTCTTATACAACGCAAGCAACAGATGGCGGTGAAAAAGAAATTTTTGTGCGCATTCAAGACCCTGATACAGGGTGTGTTAGATATGACAACTCCTTTAAGGTGATTGTAGACAAGCTGCCCACAGCGCTCATTTCAACAATAGAAGTTGAGCAATGTGAAACGGATGGTCAAATAAAATACAACCTCAACAGTGTTGTAGATCGTTTTTCAGCAAATTATGCCAATGAACGCTTTGCCTTTTATTTAGATGCTGCCCTAACAACTCCTGTGATTAGTCCAGAAAATTTTGTCGTACCAATTGGTGTTGCTTCCCAAGATGTATTTATAAAAATTATAAACAAAAATTCCCTTTGTGCGCGTTTTGATGATGTCTTTATTGTTGGTGGTCCCAGGGAGCCCATAAAGGTTACGTTTACAATTGGAACAAACGATGTGCCGGCGGCATTTACGCCTCTAACTTTTTACGATTGTGTGGATGAAAATAGTGCTAATCCGCTAATAGGAACTTTTGAAACGTCTATCTTTGATGATATTCGCATGAAGCTGCTAGCGGCCAACCCAGATTACAGTAGGGCTACTGTAGAAATCAACTTTTACAGGGATGAAATAGATGCTGTTTTTCAGCTAGATGCCATTGATATTACTCAGCCACTGAATGTTAATCCTCCTCTAAAAACACAAGAGATATGGGCTGGAATTCAAGATGTTGGTGTAAAAATTGAATGCTTGGGGCGTATTAAAGTGGCTGATTTAGTCCTTGCGCCTTTTCCAACGTTTGATCTGCCTGCAACTCAAGTTTTCTGTACCAACATCGGAGTGGACGTTATTGGCGTTGCCAATCAGGGGGATGTCTATTCCTATGCTTGGACAATTGACGGCGCTCCACTTGTGCAAACCACCAAAGAAATAAGTATCACTGCAGGAGGAACTTATACCGCTACTGTAACAAATAATTTATCAGGGTGTGAGACCATCAAAACTATTGTTGTGAAAGAATCGGAGTTCCCGCTTTTTGATCTTGATGACTTATCCTTCTTTGACTTGACTTCAGATGGTAGCAACAGAATTGAAGTACTCACTGGAATTGGTGCGCTTGGTATTGGCGACTATGAATTCTCATTAGATGGAGGGCCTTATCAAGATAGTCCTGTTTTTGATGATGTCCCCCCAGGAATACACCAAGTCTCGGTTAGAGACAAAAACGGCTGTGGCACAAAAATTGTCACTTCGTCTGTCGTTGGGTATCCGCTTTATTTCACACCAAACGGCAATGGCAAAAACGATAATTGGCAGCTATCAGGCGTGGACGATGTGTTCCTGTCGCAGTCATTGATTTATATTTTTGATCGGCACGGAAGGCTATTAGCACAAATTACCCCCGGTGGACTTGGCTGGGACGGCACCTATAACGGCACCCCTATGCCTGCGGATGATTACTGGTTCAGAGTAAAATTAGAAGATGGCCGAATGTTTACTGGTCATTTTAGTTTAATGAGATAAATGAAAAGGAAACCAACAACTGTATTTAGTGAATGGGCAGCAACCGGTCGAGACGAACCTATGGCCAAAGGACACGAGGTGGCTGTAAACAATATGCTTGAATATGCCCTAAAAAATAAAAAAAACTTCAGCTTTATAGATGCTGGGTGTGGAAACGGATGGGTTGTGCGGCGGGTTAAAGCATACAACGACTGTGCTGCTGCTACTGGTGTTGATGGTGCGCAGAAGATGATTGAAAAAGCGCTGTCTATTGATCCAACGGGAACATATCACCATGCTGATTTAAGCAAATGGGTGCCAAATGAAAAAGTAGATGTTGTACACTCCATGGAAGTAATATATTACCTTTCTGATCCTAAAGCCTTTATCGCTAAGGTGTATAAAGACTGGCTAAAAAAAGATGGGCGCCTAATTGTGGGGCTTGACTTTTATAAAGAAAATACGGCTTCTCACTCTTGGCCTGAAGACTGTGGGGTTTCCATTATGCAACTACTACCCGAAGCAACCTGGACTCGTTTTTTTAAAGACGCAGGGTTTGTTGAGGTGGACGCTTGGCGTGTTGGTGCTAAAGAACAATGGGCAGGAACCTTGGTCATTACAGCAGTTAAAAAAATATAATTTCCTGTTTAGTCTAAGACGTTACTATATGTTTTCTTAGAGAAAAACCTAGCTTTAGAATATGGAAAGGGGGGTTTAATTTTAATGGGGCCGTTTGTTCTTACAGGGATTCTACATATTGTTTCTATCAAGACATTGAAATTGTCAGAAAGTAAAAAAACACGCTTTCGAAAAATCTTTTGGTAGTGCTTCGGAGTCCTTTTTGTGTTAAGTGGAGGTGTTCATCAACTTGAAAAGGAAACGTTTCATTGGAGTTTTAGCCTACCGTTCATTATAGGGTTGGTAATTGTAGTTCTATCCGTATTAGAGAAAATAGAAACCCCTCCGTAAAGAAGGGGCGTGTTGGTGGTCCCACCTGG
>JBDQNA010000142.1:0-2952 GCA_040261965.1 Flavobacteriaceae bacterium | reverse complement strand
GTGATTTACCCTTTAAAATCGGGAAGGGAATACTTCTCCAGGAAGGTACAGATGTTACACTTGTGGCCACAGGTCATCTTGTATGGGAGGCTTTAAAAGCTGCAAAAAGCCTAGACCAACAAGGCATCAGCGCAGAGGTAATCAACATACACACTATTAAACCTTTGGACGATGCCCTTATTTTAGAATCGGCTAAAAAAACAGGAGCAATCGTAAGTTGTGAAGAACACAACTATTTGGGAGGACTAGGAGAAAGCATTGCGCGTGTACTTGCACAACAGCACCCTACCCCACAAGCTTTTGTTGCCACACAAGATACTTTTGGAGAATCTGGAACGCCTGCTCAACTCATGGAAAAATATGGCTTAAACGCCAGTTCTATTGTAAAGAAAGCAAAAGAAGTTTTGGCTAAGAAAGGCTAATCTTTATCTAGGTAGTCCGGCGTGCCATCATTATCGGAATCGTCTGCTATACCATCATTATTTGCATCGTATTCTTCGCGTGTTAGTATGCCGTCATTATCATCGTCATCGTCACGAAAGTTGGGGAGCCCATCATTGTCCGTATCGTCATCATAATAATTGTCACCATCTAAATCTTCGAGATGAGTAGGCACTGTATCACCGTCATGGTCTGTGGTGTTATAGGTGAATAAGTCTACTGCAAAAATAAGAGGGGAGTAAGCAGGAACCCTCCTTGAGTCGTTGTAGTAACCCAAGGCAGAGGGCATGAAAATAGCAGCTGAACCAAAACCATCAAAAGCATAGGTACCGTCCGAATTTATTGTGGGTGCTGCAGCTTTTTTAATGTGAGGCATCAAGGCGCTAAACCCTTTTACAACTGAAAGGGACTCAAGCCAAACAGGGTTTGTAGTTTCGTCAAATCTTGAGAGGTTAAGAAACATGCCTTTATATGTAACAAAAACACTATCGGCAGCTGTTGGAGCCGTTCCAGCACCTTCGCGTATTTTAAGGATATAAGCGGTGTGATCGAAATAAACGCCTTCCGTATTCTTTATTTTTACGTTGATTTGCTCAACTTGGTCAATTAAAGGTGTTTTGTTTGCATCATCCCCTTCAATAATATTGATATCAAAAGTTACTCGCTCGCTAGTAGCAGCTGTTGCATAGTCTTCGTAGTTGTAAAAACGTGTTTGTAAAAAATTAAGTAAAGAGTCATTGTCCACTGCACGCTGTGCTTCGTAATCACGGGGTGGTTCAGCAAAACCACGTTGTTGCTCTTCACAAGCAGTCGCAAATACGAGTAGGCATACGATTCCAAAAAAAAGCGTTAGTTTGTTCATCTGTAAGATTTAAAGCGCAATATACAATTTTCATGTATTATTGCGGAGCAATATTATAAACATGCGAGTAGACAAATATCTGTGGGCGGTTCGTTATTACAAGTCAAGAAATGCAGCTAGTACGGCATGTAAAAAAGGCTATGTACAACTTGGTGGTCAAAACGCAAAACCTTCAAGAGAAGTTTATGTTTCAGACAAAATCAGCATGAGACGACAACAACTTACCGTTGAAATCTATGTCTTGGATATCCCCAAAAGCCGGGTGGGTGCTAAATTGGTTTCGCAATATTGCAAGGATATCACTCCACAACAAGCCTTGGATCTCAAAAATGCTGCAGATGAAAATCAACGCATGTCCAGAGTTAAAGGTATGGGCAGGCCTAGCAAAAAGGACCGTCGAGACATCGAAGACTTTTTGGATGATGATGCCTAAGGTATATTGTGTATTTTTGTGCTATGAGTGAAATCATTTTGACATCCGAACAAATTGAGCACAAGCTAGAGCGCATTGCCTATCAAATTCTCGAAGCCAATGGCGAAAACCAAACCATTATCATTGCGGGTATTGTTGCCAATGGTTATGCAGTAGCTCAGCGCATTGTTCATCATTTAAAGGCCAACTCCTCTAAAGAAATTTTGAGTTGTGAGATTAAAATAGACAAAAAAAATCCACGCAATCCAATTCAGACCACACTTGCTGCGAAAGACTATACAAACAAGTCCGTTGTAATTGTAGATGACGTGCTTCACACAGGAACTACACTAATATATGCCGTTAGACATTTTTTAAGTGTTCCGCTAAAGCAATGTAAAACAGCGGTATTGCTAGACAGGAACCACAAAAAATTTCCCATTAAAGCTGACTTCAAAGGAGTCTCATTGTCTACATCAATAAATGAAAATGTTGCTGTTCAGGTAAAGCCTAAGGGGTTTACTGCTGTGCTAGATTAATTTTTCAATTTTTTCCACCACTGCTTCAATCGGTTTGTCGTCTACTGAAATAATATGGTTAGCTTGCCTGTAAAAGCTTTGTCGCTCAAATAAATGTTTGGCAATAAACGATTGCAATGCTTCCTCCGTCTCAACATGTGCGATTAGTGGGCGTCCATTTTTTTCAGGAAAAAGCCGTTGCGCAAGAGTCTTGTGGGAAGCATTAAGATAAAATACGTGCGAGGTAGCAGCAGTAATAAGGGCCATATTGTTGTAATAACAAGGTGCACCGCCACCCAAAGAAATGACCTTCTTAACACCAACTTGAAGTGCTTTTTTTAGCATTTCGTGTTCTAATTCTCTAAAGGCTTTGGCGCCCTTTTCAAGAAACAATTCAGGGATAGAAGCACCTTTATCACGAGTAATCATATCGTCCAAATCTTCAAATAACAACTTATGAGTCTCTGCAAGCAGACGACCAACCGTGGATTTACCGCAGCCCATATATCCTATTAATATGATTGCGCTTGGGTTAGAAAAAGAAGTGGCCATATTTTAGAGTATTGCGGTTTGCAAATTTAGGATAATTTAATCTTTGAATAATCGTCAAAATGCGCCTATATTTGCACCTTCAAATTTTGACTTGGTAGCTCAGCTGGTAGAGCATCTCCCTTTTAAGGAGAGGGTCCTGGGTTCGAACCCCAGCCAAGTCACTTAAG
>JBDQNA010000090.1:0-5179 GCA_040261965.1 Flavobacteriaceae bacterium | reverse complement strand
GTTTTATAGCGTTTATATTTGACAAAAAATTTACATATGAGTCAAGCATTATCCGAACGCATTAAGAGTTTACCTGCATCAGCTACTTTGGCCATGGCAGCCAAAGCTCGTGAACTAAAAAATGAAGGTAAAGACATCATTGGGTTGAGTTTGGGAGAGCCTGATTTCAATACACCTGATTTTATCAAAGAGGCTGCTATTGAAGCCATCAATGCCGACTATAACAGCTACACCCCTGTTGATGGGTATGTTGAGCTGAAAGAAGCCATTTGCGAAAAGTTTAAGCGTGATAACGGACTTGACTATGCACCAAATCAAATTGTGGTATCAACTGGTGCAAAACAATCTATTGCCAATGCCGTTCAGGTACTCATTAATCCAGGAGATGATGTGCTTTTAGTAGCGCCATATTGGGTGAGTTACGCTGCAATAGTCATTCTTGCTGAAGGAAATCCTATTGAAATTCGCTCTGACATCGAAACCGATTTTAAAATCACACCTGCCCAGTTGGAAGCTGCCATTACCCCAAAAACCAAATTGGTAATGCTAAACTCGCCCAACAACCCCAGCGGGTCGATGTATAGCAAGGAAGAATACGAGGCACTAGCCAAAGTATTGGAACAACATCCCAACATTTATGTGCTTTCAGATGAAATATACGAACACATCAACTATGACAATGCAACGCCATTTAGTTTTGCTGCCATCCCAAGCATGTTTGACAGAACCATTACGGTCAATGGCTTAGCAAAAGCTTTTGCCATGACAGGCTGGAGAATAGGCTATTTGGGTGGTCCTACATGGTTAGCAAAAGCATGTACTAAAATGCAAGGACAGATAACAAGTGGAACAAATTGTATTGCGCAGCGTGCTGCCATTACAGCTGTTCGTGCGCCTGTTGGCAAGATTAAATACATGGTCGATGAGTTTGATTTTCGACGTAAGCGTATCATAGAACTGGTTGAAAACATCGAAGGTTTTAACGTAAATGTACCAAAGGGTGCTTTTTATATTTTCCCTGATATTTCGTCATTTTTTGGAAAGAAATTAAACGGTACTTTGATAGAAAACGCCTCGGACTTTGCCATGTATCTTTTGGAAGAAGCGCACGTAGCAACAGTAACTGGCGATGCCTTTGGCTGTCCTAATAATATCCGTATTTCGTATGCAGCCTCTTTAGAAGAAATTGAAGAAGCCATTAGACGTATCAAAGTAGCGGTAAGCTAGTGATTACGCCAGTAATAGGGCGTGAAGAGTATCAAAACGGTAAACAATTCCAGTCTTCCAAGAAGCATCAGTAAGGCACACCAATACTTCCCAAAATCGGGGAGTGAAGAAAATGTACTTGCAGGCCCAACATCACCCAAACCATATCCAACGTTGCCCAGTGAACTAGCTGCAGCACCAATAGCCGTAGTAAAGTCCAAGCCTAGGGTACTCAACACACCTGCACCGATGATGAAAAGAATCATGTAAAGAATAAAGAAAGCCAACACGTTGTAAACAATAGACTGATCAATGGTAACCTTGTTCATTCTAACCATCAAAATTGCATTGGGGTGTAAGGCGCGCTTAAACTCCAAGAAACCGTTTTTAATAAGTATCAAGTGGCGCATTACTTTTACCCCACCAGATGTAGATCCTGTCGACCCGCCTAAAAACATCAGTCCAAAAAACAACATAGTAACAAAGGGAGTCCAGGCCGTGAAATCAGCAGTTACCAAACCTGTCGTAGTGATTACAGCAACTACTTGAAACAAGGCGTGACGAAAAGATTGTTCCCAAACAGCAAACAAGCTAGCATCTGGAGTTACGTAAGCGCCTTGACGCAAAATAGAAGCCATCACGATACATGCGAAAACCGCAATAAACCCCGTATACCAGCTAAATTCAGTATCCGCAAAAACACGTTTAAATTTTCCTTTAATAGCGTAATAAAGCAACACAAAGTTGCTACCAGCCAAAATCATAAAAAAGATGGTTATGTATTGAATTTGTGGCATGTGGTTCCAATATCCAATACTGGCATTTTTAGTAGAAAATCCTCCAGAAGCCATAGTACTCATGGCATGATTAATAGCGTCAAATAGCGGCATCCCTGAAGCAAATAGTAATATCGCGTTGGTTAGCGTTAGGCCCACATAAATAAGCCATAATCGCTTGGCAGTATCGCTAATGCGCGGATGCAATTTGTCTCCACCTAACACTGGAGCTTCAGCACTAAAAAGTTGCATACCTCCAATTCCAAGCAACGGGAGTATGGCAATGGCCAAAACAATAATACCCATCCCTCCCATCCAGTGGGTTAGAGAACGCCAAAGCAGCATACTTCTTGGTAAGGCTTCAATATCGTCTAGAATTGTGGCTCCTGTTGCCGTATACCCGGACATGGTTTCAAAAAAGGCATCTGAACAGGACGTAATTACGTTGGTAAAGAGATAAGGAAACATTCCAAAGACAACCATAGTTAACCATCCAAAAGCAACAATAATATAGCCTTCACGCTTTTTAATCTCTTTGCGATGATTTAATGTAAGCCCTAGGGCCAAACCACCGACAATAACATTAAGTGCAAGAGCCTTTAGCAATCCGGCAGTAATCCCGTCATTTTGCAAATAACTAAACAGGGTGGTGATTGCCATAAAAATAGCATTAAACAGCAACAACAGCCCCAGAATATGTACAATAAGTTTGAGATTGAATCCCTTCATGACCTACAGGAAAAGTTGTTCTACCCGTCTAATCGATTGCGGCAAACAACAAACCAAAACAAGATCGCCTTCTTCAATGACAAAGTCACCAAGTGCAATTACTCCTGCACCGTTTCGAATCACACCGCCAATGGTAGCTGTTTTCGGAAAGTCTAAATCTTTAATTGCTTTGCCAATCACCTTGGCAGTTGGTTTTACTTTAAACTCCACAATTTCAGCATCCATATTATTGAGTTTAGCCAAATCGACAACCTCTCCCCTTCTGATATATCTAAAAATAGTATTTGCGGTTAACATTTTCTTGTTAACAAGGGTATCGACGCCAATGGATTTGGTCAAATCAAAATAATCCATGTTTTCAATAAGTGCAATAATTTTTGGCACTTGTTTAGATTTGGCCATCAAACAGGACATGATATTGGTCTCAGCATCGTTGGTTACGCCTAAAAAGGCATCCATTTCATCTAAATTTTCTTCAAGCAGTAGCTCAACATTACGTCCATCACCATGAATAATAAGGGTATTGGGTAGTCGCTCGGCCATTTCAATGGCGCGTTCTTTATCAAGTTCGATAAGCTTAACTTTTATGCCGCGCTTACAAAGATCCTCAGCTGTTTTGAGGCCAACGCGACCTCCGCCCAAAATCATTACATTTTTAATTTTATTTTTGACTTCACCTGTAAGGCTGTATAATTCTGAAACACCTTGTGGCAATGTTGTAAAATATACTTGATCCCCCTTTTCAAAACAAGTATCTCCTCTTGGAATTAGGGTGCTATGCGATTCAATTCGCTTTATGGCGATAGGCATAAAGTGAACCCCAGGGAATACCGCAGCAGCTTCACGGACCGTCTTGCCAATAAAGGGGGCATCGTCTTCCAATGTAGTACCCATCATGGTGAGTGCACCATCTTCAAATTCGTGGCTGTTTTCAAATGCGGATTGATGGATAAGCAATTGTATTTCTTCAGCAGCTAATTCTTCGGGAGAAACCAACTCGTCTATTCCCAAAGATTTAAAATCAACATCGTTTTTGTATTTCTCAAAATCAATATCGGTGACACGTGCTATGGTTTGCTTGCAACCCAACTGTTTTGCCAGCAAACAACACATAAGGTTGGTGGTTTCAGAGGAAGTAACGGCAATCATCATGTCGGCTTGGTCAACACCAGCAAGTTTGAGTGTGGCTAGGGCAGAAGGGTCTCCTTTAACGGCGCGAAGGTCGAGGTTGTTATCGGCATAGTTTAACAGCTCCTTATCGGCATCGATAAGCGTAATGTCCTGTGCCTCAAACGAAAGTAATTTGGCTAAGTGAAATCCGATATCGCTAGCGCCAGCGATGGCAATATTCATCTTTGAAAGAAATTATATGTGCAAATATAGGAAGTTTCTGTTCGGTATAAATAAAACAGCTTCGATAGATAATAGTTACATTTGTCAACTATGCGTAAAAATGTGACCCCCTACACTGATTCTGATCTTTCAAAAAAAGAGCAAGTAACCCTTATGTTTGATCGTATTGCACAAAAATACGACAAGCTTAATCGCGTGCTTTCACTTGGCCTAGACAAGGGGTGGCGCAAGCGGCTCATCAAGCTTGTCCGAGAACAAAAAGCCGTAGATGTCCTAGATGTGGCCACCGGCACCGGCGATGTTGCTATTGCTTTGAGCAAGATTCCCAACCTAAAAATTGATGCAGCTGACCTTTCGACACAAATGCTAGCCGTACAAGACAAGCAGCTTAATAAACTTAACCTTAAAGACCGCATAAAACTTCACGTTGCCGATGCTGAAAAATTGCCTTTTGATACGCAATTTGATGCGGTTACGGTAGCCTTCGGGATTCGAAACTTTGCTAATTTGCAGACAGGGCTGGGCGAAATGTATCGTGTGCTTCGACCTAACGGTTGCCTATATATTTTAGAAACATCCAAGCCTAAAAAATTTCCCATGCGTCAAGCGCATTATATCATGTCTAGAGTACTTATCCCCTCAATGGGAAAAATCTTTTCAGAAGATAAGGGAGCTTACGCCTATCTCGGCGAATCCGCAGCGTATTTTCCCGATGGTAAAGAAATGTGCAATAAATTACGAGAAATTGGGTTTTCTAAGGTAACATACAAGCCTTTAACAGGTGGTGTTGTTACTTTATATACTGCTCAAAAATGAACCTACAGTACGCATTATTTATTTTGGCTATTTCTTTTTGTTCTGTGGCCTCACTACATGGACAGTTTGATAAAATAGAAAATCTAAAAGAAGATGACGCGAAAAGAATTCGTTTTGGCTATTATTTAGGTTTAAACGCTGTTGGAGCTAAAGTAGACTACCTCCCAACCAATAATGACATACCTTTTCGCATTTCGGTTAAGCCAAAGCCAAGCTTTGATGTGGGGCTTTTAGCCGACTATAGAATCAATGAATTTTTGAATATTCGCTTTCACCCTGGTGTTGCGTTTGTTGAGCGC
>JBDQNA010000059.1:0-7031 GCA_040261965.1 Flavobacteriaceae bacterium | reverse complement strand
GAAGTAATGGAGCAAAATGGTGGATTGCCTTGTAACATCAAATTTATGATCGAAGGTGAGGAAGAGGTCGGTAGTGACAACTTAGAACACTTTGTAAGAGCCAACCCAGAAAAGTTGGCCAACAATGTTATTTTGATTTCGGATACTGGTATGTTGGCAAACGACACGCCATCCATCACTACAGGGTTGCGCGGAATGAGTTATGTAGAAGTAGAGGTTACTGGGCCCAATCGAGATTTACACTCCGGCTTATATGGCGGAGCAGTTGCAAATCCCATCAATATCCTGACCCAGATGATTGCCTCGCTTCACGACCAGAACAATCACATTACCATCCCTGGTTTTTACGACAAGGTAACGGAACTTAGTGCGTCGGAACGCAACGAAATGGGTAAGATTCCCTTCTCCCTCGAGGCCTATAAAAAAGCATTGGATATAGCAGCAGTTCATGGCGAGGAAGGCTATACAACCAATGAAAGAAAATCTATTCGTCCATCCTTAGATGTCAACGGTATATGGGGAGGCTATACGGGCGAAGGCGCCAAAACCGTAACTGCCAGTAAGGCCTATGCTAAAATCTCCATGCGGCTAGTTCCCAACCAAAGTTCTGAAGAAATCACCACATTATTCACCAACCATTTTGTCGGACTGGCGCCAAAGGGTGTCAAGGTCAAGGTTACGCCACACCACGGAGGCGAAGCCTACGTAATGCATTCGGACGGAATGGAATTTCAAGCTGCTAGCAAAGCCTATATGGAAACCTTTGGCAAAGCTCCACTCCCTGTTCGAGATGGCGGTAGTATTCCAATCGTAGCACTGTTTGAAGAAACACTTAACAGTAAAACCATACTCATGGGTTTTGGTTTAGATAGCGATGCCATTCACTCGCCAAACGAGCATTTTGGAGTGTTCAACTTCCTAAAAGGAATTGAGACCATTCCGCACTTTTACCACCACTTTACCGAGCTTTTTCAAGCAAATCAATAAGAAACAAATCTGCGGCAATACCATCGGCTATAAAAGCACCCTTCGGGGTTGTTTTAAGAAAATTGTCCTCTAAATACAATAATCCATGCGCAATATAACGAGCTGCTTGTTGCTCAAGATGGTCGCGATAACGTTTGCCTAACGCTACTTCTAAAGCGAGCAGCGAAACACCCCATGAAGCTCGAAGACCTATCATGATGGCTTCGTTGAATTTATCAATAACCGTAAGTTTTTCAACAGTTTGTGGTAGCTCATCTGCTGCGATACGTTTCATGTATGCAGCATTATTACTCACATTCCAGTACCGATTTTCCCCATCAAAGCCATGTGCAGAAGGACCAATGCCCAAATAAGGCTTGCCTTGCCAATAAGCGGTATTGTTTCGAGAGCGATAACCTGATTTACCAAAACTGGATAGCTCATAATGTTCGTAACCCGCTTTGGTTAAACGGTCTACTAGATACAAAAATTGGGCTTCGACCTCGGCATCATCCAATAACGAAACTACCCCTTTGGCAACAAAATGTTCAAGCGCTGTTTTGGGTTCTAGGGTTAGGGCATAGGAGGAAATGTGTGGCACATCGAGTTTAAGGGCTGTTGTTAAGTTTTCTTGCCAGTCGGCAAACGTAGTATGTGGTGTGCCAAATAAGAGATCAATGGAAATATTATCGAAAAAATCTTGCGCCCAAATTACCGCTTGCACGGCCTGCTTGCCATTGTGAACACGGTTCATAAAGGTCAGTTCTTTATTGTGAAAAGACTGTATGCCAATAGATAAGCGATTGATTCCAGCTGCTTTTATGGCTTTTAAATAGGCGGGGGTTAAATCATCAGGATTTGCTTCTAGTGTAATTTCAGGCAATGCAACCACCGAGAATTGTGCATAGACCTCTGCTATAAGTAAGTTTATTTGTGATGCTGTGAGCATGGAGGGCGTTCCACCGCCAAAATAAAGGGTTTGAATAGGTGCTTGCGATTCGTCTTTGCGAAGTCTAATTTCTTTTTTGAGTGCGGCAACCATTTCGTCGGTATACTTGGCGGAGGTTGAAAAGTGAAAATTACAATAATGACATGCCTTTCTGCAAAAAGGAATATGGAGATAAATACCCGACATCTTATTTTTTTATGCGATGCGACTCTTTTTGAACAAAGGATGCCCAGCCAGAATAACTCTTTTCGTTTTGCTGTTCGGGATTATAATAGTGACATACAGCAGCGGCTAGCCCATCGGTTGCATCTAGGTTTTTGGGAAGTGACTTAAGCTTTAGCAACTGTTGCAACATCTTGGCCACTTGTTCTTTGGAAGCATTTCCGCTTCCCGTAATG
This sequence comes from Flavobacteriaceae bacterium, assembly GCA_040261965.1. GTDB lineage: Bacteria > Bacteroidota > Bacteroidia > Flavobacteriales > Flavobacteriaceae > UBA7446. The sequence goes on along the minus strand of JBDQNA010000059.1, from coordinate 4,718 downwards.
GCCATTTTGATCTTACGAGGGGAATATTCAAAAACAGCCAAATCGCATGCAATCCCTGCAGCAATAGCAACTCCTTGTGCACGGCCAAGCTTAAGCATAGATTGTACATTTTTGCCAAAAAAAGGTGCCTCCAGTGCCATCTCGTCTGGCTTAAAGGTTTCGATTAGCTCTGTGGTACGGGTGTAAATACGGCCCAAGCGCTCGTAGTGACTTTTATATTGGCTTAGCTTGAGTTCGTTTAGCTGTAAACAAGTCAGTGTATTTGCTTCCACTTTGATGATACCAAACCCCATAATGGTAGTTCCTGGATCAACTCCTAAAATTATCCGCGAATCGGCCATGCGTAAAAATAAGGAATAAAAGCTAGTTGGAAATTGCGACAGGAAGGGTCCATTGAATTTCTACAGGAACTTCCAAATTGGTTTTAAAGGCTGGCTGGAATAACGGAAGCGATGCTACTACTTCTTCAAAAGCAGTAAAAACAGCAGGTGGAACTTGAAGTTGGTCACTATGGTTATAATTCACTACCGAAAGTTGGCCAAGCGTATCTACCTTTAAAGTAACATAAATAGTATCGTGTAGCGCCTCAAAAGAAAACTTCTCTGCAGCCCATGTTACATCCAACTTATTTTGAAGTGTTTTGGCAAAACACTTCCAATTTAGGTGAACATCGTCTTGTGGGCAATCGGGAAATAAGGGCGGTTCATCCAGCTGAGTCCAATTGATATTAGGCGGTTGAGGCTTTGGTTTAGGGTTGGTACATGCAAAAAACAGCACGGTAATGGTCACGAAAAGTCCCCAAATTTTCATTGCATAAATGTAAAAAATTAAGCGGTCTTTATGAGTAGACCCCTAAATATTTTGTAAATTAGACTTATGGATATTGCACTTTTAACATTAGGCGGTCTTCTTATCATGCTGGGCATAGCAGGCAGTTTTTTACCTATTATACCCGGCCCTCTTACCAGTTGGTTTGGCCTACTTTCTTTACACTACACCTCCAAGGTAGAGCAGGATTGGCATTTTCTTGGCTGGACGCTTGTCATCGCCTTAATTATTATGGTGTTGGACTATCTGATTCCAATATGGGGCACCAAGGCTTTTGGTGGCTCTAAAGCAGGGGCTGTTGGCGCAACAGTGGGCTTGGTTGTAGGGTTATTTTTCCCGCCATTTGGGATTATTTTTGGTCCTTTTATAGGTGCACTTGCAGGAGAATTAAGCAAAAATACAAACCGTCAATTAGCACTTAAAGCTGCTTTTGGATCCTTCTTGGGCTTTCTTTCTGGAGTGCTGCTTAAATTTATCGTTTCCTTTATCTACCTGCTGTTTTTTGCATCAACAGCTTGGAAGGCTTTTGAGAGTTGGTTTTAAGAGCCAGGAGCAAAAGGAAGTCTATTTATATTCAAATCACAATACTATACTTACTAAATACAAGTACTGAAGATCGTTCTGCATCAAACCACAATAAATTTTAACTAAACAAAAGGATTAAAGGCGACTTCCTTATTGCATCTCTGGAACTTTTAAAGGGTTATACATTGGGGTGATCTTACCAAGAAGGCTAATTGATATCTTAAAAGGATTGTGTGTCAACCAACCTGTTTTCTTATCACCAAAATTTAAAATACGCACATAATTAGGATAGGTTTGATTGTATACATCCAAATCATAAATATGTCTAAACTCATAGTACCTACTCGAAATACGTTGAATGCGATAAACATGTGCCCAAAGGCTAGCGCCCGTATCTAAATATTCTTTTATCTTTTGGTTGGATAAGCCCAAGATAAAGTAATCGTTAATATGTAGGGTAGTAACAACTGAACTTCCATCGCTTGGCAATTGATATACGGAATCCTGATTTCGCAATCTTTTTACAGCTTCCCAGAAAGTTACTATTTGTTCTTTAAACTTCCCGTCTAAGGTTTTATAAATCATTACATGATGGTTGTTTCTTGGATTTACGTACTTATTCATACCATCGCTAAGCTGAACGGCATTGCTGACATTTTCACGTATTCTGACCTTACGCACAGGAACTTTATCCCCATTTCTGTTTGGTAAAAAGATGTTGGTTTCCCATCCTGTTTCGGTTAAAGTAGTAAGGGCGTTTCTAGGAATTTTACCATTTTCAAAACCGCCATTTAAATCGATGTGATCATAAATCAACTCCTTAACGCTATGGTCAACGATTTTACTCACCTGCTTGGCTGTGGTAAGAGACTTTATAGGCTTTCTAATATGGAATGCTTCGTTGCCATCAGGTCCTAAGTGCTTTCCGTAGAAACTGTCTTTGTGTAGCTTTCCTTTCGGAGATAGGCAGATTGCATCATTTTTTTTATTTTTAAATAGGCGAACCACCTTATTTTCGGCATCGATTGAAACAGCAATCCTGTTATAAAAATCTAATACATCTTGGGTAAATTGTTTCCAAGGGGCTGGAAAAACCGCTCTATAAACATCGGGTTCATAGCGATTCCAATGACGTAATTCTTCCAAATAATGGGGCGCATTTAAAGCTGTAACAAGTGCGTTTAATGCGGGCTCTCTTGAATTGTAATGTCTAGGCTTGTGTTCATATTCGCCTAATGACTTGATTCCCCATTTTCGTCGCAAACTACTGATTGAGTTTCCTCTTGCCGCCACAACTTTTGGAGCTACTTGAGATAAAAAATACTTCACTTTTATGGCAAGATGGTGTTGGTCATTAAATTCCTTATTAACAACATCCTCTGCGTAAATCGACCTGATGAAATGCTTGTATTTTTGATATGCATAGTGCTTACTAGTTCCGCTCATAAGCTGCTCTAAAACACGTGTTTTAAGCTTTTCCCAAGTGCCTGATGGCTTTTGCCTAAAGTACTCATAAGGTGTTTTATCTCTAATTTCGTTAACAAAAGAACGTATACAGATGGTTTTATTCTTATCGCTATCATTAAAAAATCGCTTCCAAGGCAATATGTATATAATAGCTACTTCTTCAGAGAAAAGCATTTCTTCAGAAATGGGGGTGTTAGTATAGGGGCAAGTCTTATTCCACTCTTGCCAAAGCTTGTATTTTAACAGGTTTGAATGTGTCGGATTTTGACCAGCTTCAATAACAGCTTTGTGAACCTTGGGAAGTTGTTGTTCTCTTATTTTTTTGTCTATATAAATAGCCTTACGATTCTTGGCATTCGTTTTTAATTGATTACTTAAAACAAAGTTTATCTCATCAAGAGCACCGTATTGTTGGATAAGCTTATTGACAATCTTGCGAAGTTCAAAAATAGGTTTTTGTACAATTGGCTTGTATTCTCGTTGAATTATTAAATTTTCTTCAGCGTTAACAGGGAGGGTTTCTACGCCTTCTTGTTGTTGTGCAATATATAGCTTATCAAGCGGTAGCTTGATGCTAAACGCATCATAGAAATCGGCTATCCATCCACTATCATCGATGTGATTATCTTTAATTGCACATTCAACAAAATAAATAATTGCTTCTATTTTTTTTGCGGCATTTGGCGCCACTTTTCAACGCCTATGGCATTTTTAATACTTCCTAAAACAGCAGCAGTTCTTGTTTGGTATCCAGCTTTTAAAAATGGAAATATGGCTCTTCCGGCCTTCATGCTTAGGCTGCCATAACCTGATTTTAATTTAAGGCGTGCAACCGAACTAGCATTGGTATTGGATAACCCCCATTTAGAAACAAGTCTTTCTTTGAGCATGTTTTTATCTGTATAAAAATGTAAATCATGCCATAGGTCGTGTTGTTCTTCTTGGGTGAAGTCAAAGATTCTATTACCAAAAGCTTGTATTCGAGATAGCTGTACTATGGTATGCGAGAGAACTAGCTTTGTTGAATCTTCATAATTAAAGGCATCCGCATCATCTTCTCCTAATGCGATACGTACTTTTTTAAACATAAAGCTCGAAAACTTCAAGGCGATGGACAGCGCTTTATCACGTTGCTCACTGGTTAGTTTATTACCATTATACCTAATGGAATCAACCCATATATATATATATCATGCCATTCTTGTAGCGGATGGCTCTTAGGCATGGCTTTTTTATGCGCTTCATATTTACAACTCATATTGCCCCAGCCTAGTCTTTTGTATTTAGCAGGTCGCTGAAAAAACAATAGCCCTGAGCGATAATCATCACCCATCAAGGTATGCCTAAACTTTTCTGTCAAAAACTTATGGTATTTTTGTTGGTGGTTTAGTAAAGCATGCAGCTCATTTATGAACATTTTCCGATCTAAATAACGGTTTCGAATACGCGTATTTCCATAAACAAATGGTTTGTTTTTTTTGGGTTTAATGTTGTTGAGATAAGCTCCTAAATGCTTGTTTTTCAAATGGTCATAGGTGTGATGGATCCCCAAGCGGTTTGCATTGGGCAGTCCTTCCAATAAGGCTTTGGCTCTGGTCTTATTTTCGATGTCGGACATGATCTTACCTCTCCTTTGGGTCATGTGATATAAAATACGCCCAAGTTCGAATTTTGAAATCTTACCCTGGAGACCTTTAGCCCGAAATTCATAGGGGTCCAAACCAAACCATACATCCATAATTTGCGTCCTTATGGTAGGTTTTTTGTCTTTATACCACTTTACCAAATCTTTTGATTTTAAAGGACACATCCCATTAGCTGCTAAAAACGTTAGGACTTGACGCTTGCGGTATATTTTCCTTAAATAAATTTTTCGATCGTTTCTGGCTTGTGTGCGT
>JBDQNA010000085.1:0-5424 GCA_040261965.1 Flavobacteriaceae bacterium | reverse complement strand
CCCCATATGCACAATTAAGGGACAAAAATAACATTTTAAACACGAGCTTTATTGATTAGACCAAGATTTGTTCCGTCATATTTTATATTTTTATGGCATAGAACAACTATGTCTGCAACTCGTATTTACAAACGCCGTCTTTTAACTTCTTATCTATCTGTAGTTAGCAGCACTGCTTTGGTGCTTTTTGTGTTGAGCGTTTTGGGCTTTGTACTGCTCAACAGCCAGTCCATTGCCAATTATTTTAAAGAACAGGTGGCTATGACCGTTTTTTTGGATGACGAAACCAAAGAAATGGAACGCGAACAACTGACAACCACCATGCGATTGGCGCCATTCACCAAATCGGTTCGCTTTGTATCGAAAGAAACTGCCGCCGCAGAGCACAGCGCCACTATTGGGGAAGATTTTATGGACTTCCTAGGCTATAACCCCTTACAAGATGCCTTGGATATTGGGCTCAAGGCCGAATTTGTCACAACTGAAGTTTTAGATAGTCTAAGTGACGTCATGGAGCAAAAGCCCTTTATTTCTGAAGTACTATACGACAGACCGCTGATTGTTTTGCTTAATCAGAATATTGAGCGCTTTGGTTTTTGGCTGTTGATTTGTAGTGCTGTCTTTGTCGCCATCGCCCTATTGCTCATCAACCATTCTATTAAATTATCGATTTACAGCAAGCGATTGGTCATTCAAACTATGTTATTGGTAGGTGCAAGGAAACGATTTATTCGACGGCCATTTTTATGGCGCTACATGCTTTTGGGGATCATCAGTGCAGTGCTTGCCCTGATGGGCTTTGCAGGTCTTTTAAGCTTTTTAGTGCGCTTGGTACCTCAAGTTGATTGGTGGGGGTCTGTTGAGAATATTGCATTTTTGTCTGGGGGTATTTTGCTTTGTTCGGTACTTATAAGTGCGATTAGTGCTTTTTTTGCTACCCAAAGACACCTCAAATTAACCTATGACATCGTGTATTAATATGAAAAACGAAAAAGAGTTTTTATTTGGAAAACGCGCCTACCGCATTATGGGCTTAGGCATTGTATTAATCATAGTAGGCTTTGTATTGATGACCGGCGGAGGAAGTGATGACCCCAATGTATTTAATCCTGAAATCTACAGCCCGTTGCGTATTCGTGTAGCACCCACACTGGTACTGTTAGGATTTGCGGTTTTGGTGGTGGCTATTTTAGCCACTAAAAAGAAATAATGGGGTTTTGGGAAGCCATTTTGTTGGGGATTGTTCAAGGACTAACCGAATTTTTACCTGTTTCGTCAAGCGGTCATTTGGCGCTGTTTACAGCCATACTCGGAAACGATCAACTTCCCGCTGAAAATCTTCTATTTACTATCCTAGTGCATGCTGCCACTGCAATTGCAACCATGATTGTTTTTAGGAAAGATATTGTAGCTATACTTAACGGTATATTTAAAAAAGAGCAACCCGAAACCCGCGCCTTTGTTGGCTACATAGTGGTGTCTATGATTCCCGCAGTGGTGATAGGCTTGTTCTTTGAAGATCAAATTACAGCCCTTTTTGACACGAACTTGGCCCTAGTGGGCGTCATGCTGTGTTTGACAGCGGCTTTGTTGTTTTTTACGGATAAGGCCTCCAATAAAAAGCACCCTATCAGCTATAAAGTTGCATTACTTATTGGGGTTGCGCAAGCAATTGCCATTCTTCCTGGAATCTCAAGAAGTGGCGCTACAATTGCCCTTGCATTATTGCTAGGAATCAGTAGGCCTGAAGCAGCACGCTTTTCGTTTTTAATGGTTATCCCCCTTATTTTAGGCAGCATGGCCAAATCGATTTTGGATCAAGCTGCAACTGCAACCATTACTTTTGACCTACTCCCCATGAGTGCAGGGTTTTTTGCTGCTTTAGTCTCAGGTATTTTGGCTTGTACGTGGATGATTGCACTTGTTAAGCGCAGTAAGCTGCGTTACTTTGCTGTATACTGCCTCGTAATTGGCTTAACCGCATCTCTAGTTGCATGGATATAATAGGTACAAAAGAAGGGTTTTTAGAAGGACAGCTTTTGCTTATTGACAAGCCCCTTGGGTGGACTTCATTTCAAGTGGTAAACAAAATTCGATGGGCCATTCGTAAAGAATTTGACATTAAAAAAATCAAGGTTGGACACGCTGGAACCTTAGACCCGTTAGCAACAGGCCTAATGCTGATATGTACAGGTCGTATGACCAAACAAATTGAGCAATTCATGGGAATGCACAAAACCTATACAGGGAGCTTTTGTTTGGGCGCTACAACACCATCGTATGATCTGGAAACTAGCGTTAGTGAACCCAAGCCAACAGACCATATCACTGCAGAAATACTGGAAGAGGCACGTGCTGGTTTTTTGGGAAATATTGAACAAAAACCACCTTTACACTCCGCCATTAAAAAAGATGGAAAACGATTATATACGCTGGCCAGGGCAGGTAAAACAACTGAAATCCCTTCTAGAGAGGTGCAAATAATCGATTTTAAATTAACCGAAATCAATCTGCCAGATCTCAGCTTTAATGTAAGCTGTAGTAAGGGAACTTATATTCGCTCACTAGCTCACGATTTTGGACAAAGACTTGGTTGTGGAGCACATCTTACCTCATTAAAAAGAACTGCCATAGGCAGCTATCAACTTTCAGATGCCTTGACACTTGATGCATTTTTACATAGCTTAGAAGCAAAATCCTGACCATGGAAGCGTATCGCTGTGACTGGTGTTTGGCAAACCCAACTTACATTGCCTATCATGACACGGAATGGGGTGTTCCGACATATGATGATGTAACATTGTTTGAAGCCCTACTACTTGAAACCTTTCAAGCGGGCTTATCTTGGTGGTCAGTCCTAAAGAAGCGAGAGAACTTTCGCAAAGCTTTTTATGACTTTGACGTGAAGCGCATTGCCCAAATGACAGCCTACGACGTAGATGAGCTAATGCAAGATAAGGGGATCATCCGTAACCGAGGAAAGATCAATGCGGCCATTTCAAATGCACAATCCTTTATTCAAATTCAAAAGGATGTAGGCTGTTTTAGTGATTTCATGTGGAGCTACACAAACGGAGTACCGATTCAAAACTCCTACACCCAAACAAAAGAACTGCCCCAGACCACCTTACCTGCTACACAAATGAGTCATGATTTAAAAAAGCGGGGGTTTAAGTATATTGGAAAGATTACCATGTACGCCCATATGCAAGCTGTTGGTATGGTTAACGATCACGTAGTAGATTGCTTTAGGCACAAAGAGGTGTCTAATCTAAGTAACTGAGGAATTCTTTTCGAGAAATCGGAGATGCACCCATACTAGCCAAATGTGCCGTAGGCACCTGACAATCAATAAGCTTGTAGTTGTTTTTTTTAAGCTCTCGTACGAGATATATCAAGGCTAGCTTGCTGGAATTACTGGATTTGGAAAACATGCTTTCACCACAAAACACCTGTCCAATGTCAATGCCATAGAGCCCGCCAACAAGCTCTGGTCCGTCCCAAACTTCAACAGAATGTGCGTGACCTTGCTCGTGTAAAATTTCATAAACTTCCATAAGTCCTGGTGTGATCCATGTACCTGTTTGTCCAAAGCGCTTAACGTGGGCACAAGCCTTTACGACCTCATTAAAAGCCTTGTTAAAAGTAATTTCGTAAGTGTTTTTGCGTATAAAATTACGCATGCTTTTCGAAACTCTCAATTGGTCAGGAAAGAGCACCATTCTTGGATTAGGACTCCACCAAATCAAAAAGTCATCCTTTTCAAACCAGGGGAAAATACCTTTTTGATAGGCCAATAACACACGTTCTGGGCGTAAGTCTCCACCAACAGCGACTATTCCCTCTTCCGTTGCCAAATGAGGTGAAGGAAAACGCATCGCTTCAGAAAGATGATACATGTTCTAGTTAGAAAGGCAGATCGTCTGGTGTCTCGTTATCTGTTTCAGGCATGGTTTCAAATGGTGGTGCAGCTGGTGGTGGTGGTGGTGCCTCATCAATAGCATCTATACGCCACCCTTGAATAGAATTAAAATATTTGACTTCGCCTTGTGGACTTTGCCACTCACGACCACGAATGTTAATACCTACTTTTATGCGCTGACCTACATTGTATGCATTGAGTATGCTACACTTATCTTGCACAAATTCAATCAAAATATGCTGTGGATATTGCTCTTCGGTTGTTATAACCAGTTCGCGTTTTTGAAATCCATTAGATCCATATTCTTTTGTCTCGTCAATTTGTTTGATTTTTCCAGTAATTTCCATGCTTTGGTTAATGTTGTTGTTACAAATCTACTCAATTTGATGCTAATCTAAACGTTGAAATTACACTATATTCGTGCACATGAGTGCTAAGATATTAACGGCTTATCCACGACTAATCCGATTGGTAGGGTTTTTTTTGGCTCTTGGCTTTGCGGGCGTAACACTTTGGAATACGTATAAGTTAATACAGCGTATTGAGCAGGATGAAAAACAACAGATGGAACTCTGGGGTTTAGCGCAACAAAAACTAGCCTCCAACAAAGATCTTAACGATCCTATTGACCCCCTCACTTTTCAGATACTAACTTCAGACAACAGCATACCTATGATTGTTGTTGACGGCCAAAACAGGTTGTTGTTTTCCAACAATATCAACCAACGAAAACTCACCCAAGACTCATTGGGCTATGTACAAAAACTTAAAGAAGAATTTAGCGCAGTACATACGCCTATTGAAATCACATACAAAGACAGCTTGTATCAAAGAATGTATTACGGGAGTTCCAACCTCATCTACCAGTTGAGATATTATCCTGTTGCTTTTTTATTGATCGTTGCATTTATAGGAGGGTTGGTTTATGCTTACTATAAAACCAATCAGCAAGCTATTGAAAACAAATTATGGACCGGGATGGCTAAGGAGACTGCACACCAATTGGGAACGCCCATATCTTCTTTGTTGGGCTGGCTAACCATATTAGAGGAAGACCTAGACCCAAAAATATTAACCCAAATAAAAAGCGACGTAACACGCTTGGAAACCATCAGTGCACGCTTTTCCAAAATTGGATCACTCCCAAACAGGAATAAAACAAAAATAAGTGCTGTGATTCATGACATTACACAGTATATGCAGATACGAATGCCTAAAGATATTTTATTAGAGGTGGTTTTGGTTGGCGAAGAAGAAGAAGTGCGTATCAATGCTGAACTTATGAGTTGGGTCTTGGAAAACCTTATTAAAAACAGTATAGATGCCATACGTGGAAAAGGACAAATAACAATTGAATTATCGTGGGATAAGACAGCACTAATATCTATTCGAGATAGTGGTAGTGGCATTCCTAAGAAGTTACAGGCTAAAGTATTTGAAGCTGGCGTAACAACAAAAAAACGCGGGTGGGGTCTTGGTCTTGCTCTGGCAAAACGTATTAT
>JBDQNA010000141.1:0-2969 GCA_040261965.1 Flavobacteriaceae bacterium | reverse complement strand
GGGTAGACAATCACCTGGTTAAGGCGACACGCTATAACGGAAAATTCACCGATCTTATAGAAAAAGAAGTGACCATTGAGGTCTTTGATGATGGACAACACGACTAACATTGCAACCATGGCCGAATTAGCAGCCCAAGGGAAACAGCCTGAGGTGCTTTTTTGGGTGGGTTGTGCAGGAAGTTTCGACGACCGGGCAAAGAAAATAACCAAGGCTTTTGTCAAGTTATTGATAAAAGCTGAAGTTTCTTTTGCCGTTCTTGGACCAGAAGAAAGCTGTACGGGCGATCCTGCCAAGCGTGCGGGGAATGAGTTTTTGTTTCAAATGCAAGCCATGACCAATATTGAGGTGCTTAATGGCTATGAAGTAAAAAAGATTGTAACTGCTTGTCCACACTGTTTTAATACTTTAAAGAATGAGTATCCAGGTTTAGGCGGAAAATATGAAGTAGTGCATCATACCCAATTCCTCAAACAATTGCTAGACGAAGGAAAACTCAAGGTTGAAGGTGGTCGATTTAAGGGTAAGCGCATTACGTTTCACGATCCTTGTTATCTAGGACGCGCCAATAACGAATACGAAGCCCCAAGAGCTGTTTTGGCCAAGTTGGAGAGTGAGTTGATTGAAATGAAAAGTTGTAAGGCTAAAGGGCTTTGCTGTGGTGCTGGTGGCGCGCAAATGTTTAAAGACGCTGAGGCTGGTGAAAAAGAAATCAATATTGAACGCACCGAACAGGCCTTAGATACCCAACCTGATATTATTGCTGCAGGTTGTCCTTTTTGTAATACCATGATGACTGACGGTGTTAAAAACAAGGAGAAAGAAGGGTCCATAGCAGTAATGGATATTGCTGAACTTATTCAACAAGCAGAAGACTTATAATATGCAAGTTCCTTTTGATGTATTGTCCGATGAAGCCCGCGTTTGGATTTATCCATCCAGCGGACCTTTTACAGATGATGAGTGTATTGAAATCAAAACGAAAATAAATGCCTTCCTAACTCAATGGACGGCCCATGGCGTATCTCTCAAGGCAGGGGTGAGCATACCTTATAATCGTTTTATTGTAATCGCACTCGATGAAAGCCAACAAGAAGCCACTGGATGTTCGATTGACGCATCTGTTAAAATCATTCAGGAAATTGAAGCAACCTATGGAGTTGTCCTCATGGACAAAATGAACGTAAGTTTTAAGCAGGGCGCATACATTACCTACAAGCCATTGATGGATTTTAAGAAAATGGTTAATACAAAAGCTGTAACTGAAAATACTATCGTTTTTAACAACTTGGTGGTAAACAAGGAAGAGTTTTTAACGCAATGGGAAGTTCCAGCCCACCAAAGTTGGCATTCACGCTACTTTTAGCCTACCTTTAATATATGTTTCGCCTTTTGTTCACGATCTTATTTGCGGCAACACTTGTGCACGCTCAACCTCAACAAATATGGGTAGACAGTATTTACACCCAAATGACCCTTGATCAAAAAATTGGACAGCTTTTTATGGTCATGGCTTATCCCGATGGGAATGCCTCAAAAAGAATGGCCACCAGCAAACAGATACAAGCACAACACATCGGCGGGGTCTTATTTTCAAAAGGAACCAGTAAGCAACAAGTACGTGATACACGTACCTATCAAAACCAAGCTTCAATACCCTTACTTATTGGTGCCGACGCCGAATGGGGTATGGCCATGCGTCTAACAGACATACCCGCTTACCCATATGCCATGACCCTAGGCGCATTGCCGCACAGTGATTTGGTTTATGCCTTGGGTAAAAGGATAGGGGCACGAAAACGCAGCATGGGCGTTCATGTCACTTTTTCCCCCGTTTTAGACGTCAATAGCGAATCAAAAAACCCCATCATTGGCGTACGTTCTTTTGGTGATGATCCAAATAATGTTGCAAAAAAGGGCCTAGCCTTTATGGAGGGTTTACAGCAAGCAGGCGTTTGGGCGGTAGCCAAACACTTTCCAGGTCACGGTGCAGCAGTTCAAGATTCGCACAAAACACTTCCACGTATCAATCGCAGTAGCAAAGCATTAGACAGCGTAGATCTTTTTCCTTTCCAACAGCTGATTGATAATAGGCTCAAAGGAGTTATGGTGGGGCATTTGGCTGTGCCTGCATTGACAACAAATGACAGTATCCCCGTTTCAACATCCTATGAAGTGGTAAGCGATTTATTACAGCACCAAATGGGTTTTAAAGGGCTTGTTTTTACGGATGCACTTAATATGAAGGGAACCACGAATCGCGTTGCCCAACCCGCACTTCAAGCTTTTTTGGCAGGGGCAGACATACTCCTTGTTCCAGAAAACCTAACGCGTTCCATTGCAAACTTAAAATCACATTATTTGTCTGGAAGTATTACGCCAAAACGACTAGCAAAATCGGTCAAGAAAATCCTAGCAGCCAAATACCAACTTACGTTGGAACAAACCAGAAAGAACTTTTATGAAGTTCTGCCCTTTACATCTTTTGACCGCTATTTGAAGAAGCAAATAGCCGAGCAGAGCCTAGTGTTGATGCACCGCAACAATACGTTTCCCATAGCGCCCATGACCCCATTGGCTTTTGTTGCGCTAGGCACCCAAACAGACAATGCATTCTTAAACGCTTTACGGCAATATGCTACTGTGCGTCAGTTTTCACCTTATACAGCTGCAGGTATTCGTCCAAATGAAACCTTGGTTGTAGGTATTTATGCTGATACAACCACGCCTTGGGAAAAACAATTCCTATCAAAGGACGCACTCAAGATATTGGCTAAGCTTTCAAAACATCAAAATGTGCACCTTGTGGTGTTTGCTAAACCCTATGTATTGCGCCAATTATCGGGACTAAATGAATATGCAAGTGTGCTGTTGGCACACCAGCAAGAGTTAGCTTTTGCCAATGCTGCCGCACAAGTGTTATTTGCAAAAAGTGAAGCCTTGGGTAAATTGCCTGTTTCACTTGAAGC
>JBDQNA010000057.1:0-7163 GCA_040261965.1 Flavobacteriaceae bacterium | reverse complement strand
TAATCTTGATTTACAGGGCGTGTGTTGCTCTAAAGGCAGTGCTTGTCAATCGGGAAGCGAAGGGGTGTCTCATGTGTTGCAATATTTGCTTACTGCCGAACAAAACAAGGTGCCTTCTTTGCGTTTTTCTTTTTCAGCACACAACACAAAAACTGAAATTGACAAGCTTATTGATATACTTGTCAGCTATGCAAAAAGCTAAAATCTCGCCTTAATTTTGATGTTGAATACACGCGGAGTCATGTAGTTGGCAACGGCAAACTGACGTTGTGTGTAGACGTCTCTTACCCAAGTATTGGTAATCGCATTTTGCACATCGAATATATTTAAAATCTCGACCCCAACTTCTAATTCTTCAAAAGCATTAAAGGTGTTTCTAAAGCGGGTGTCGTCTTTTATGACATACAACAAGCCAATATCGGCACGCTTGTAGTTGCGCAATCTGTTTTGATAATTGTAGGCGTCAGCATAGCTAGGAGAACCGCCTGGAAGGCCAGTATTGTAAACCAAGTTTAAGTTCATTTTCAAGAAAGGCAACCTCGGTACGTAGTCTTGAAATAGCATGGCAAATTTTAATCTTTGGTCTGTAGGTCTTGGAATGTCTCCACGATTATTTTGATTCTCAAGGGCTTTTAGTAACCCTACACTTATCCAAGATTCAGTTCCTGGAACAAACTCACCATTTAGGCGCATGTCTAGTCCGTAAACCTTAGCCTCGGTATCGTTATTCGCTGCATATCGAATGCGTACATTTTCCAAAGTATATGGGTTGACATCCCACAAGTATTTATAGTATGCAGAAGCCCTAAATACAAATGGCCTTTTCCAAAGTTGAAATGTTCGATCTTGACTTACTACCGCATGGATAGATTTTTGTGGTTTTACCGATGGATTTATCTTACCGTCCATACCCCTTAGTTCTTTGTAAAATGGGGCTTGGGTGTAATTACCTACTGATAAACGCGTCACTATATTGGGATTGTTTACAGGCTGAAAACTCAATTGCGCACGTGGGCTAACAAATGTATTCCCAGAACTGCTAAAGTTTGATAGGTTCCAATGATGTAGCCGAATTCCAGCCGACAACCATGCTATTTTTTTGCCGATTAAAAAACGATTATTCCATTGGAGATAACCTGAAATTCTGTTTAGCGTACTTTGTTGGGTAGCTCTTATGTTATTGAACAAAGTCAGCGGCCCTTCAAATGGCTCATAGGGTTGGTTGTTTTTAGCAGTGATATGTGGTGGACGTATCGAAAATCCTGCAGAGTCTATTTTTTCCCACTCTACTATTCGATCGCGTATGTCTTCAGATTTTAATGCTACACCCCAGCGTAACTCCTGCTTGTCTAGCTCATGTTTCCCAGAAATATTCACTGATGATATAAGGGCATCAAAGTCGTTTCTCCCGTGTGTGTGCTGACTGCCAATTCCCTCTGCAAAGGATATATTGCCCAAGTCTTCAGAGCCAATCTCCGTATTCGGTGTGCCAAGTAAATATTGCCCAACAATGTCAAAGTATTCTTGTTCTTGAGTGTGATAAACAGAAGTTATCAGTACATATTGGTTATTTTCAGATGGCTGATATATGGTCTTAAGTGCACCCAAATAAGTTTGGTAAATATCTTCTTCACTGCCATCGTAATAGACCAATAGGGCACGTGGGTCACTAGCCGTTCCAAAATTTGTTTGCCTTGTTTGAGGTGCGTAATTATAAACGTTTCTAGAAACAGAGCCCAGAAATTGAAATGTTAGCTTATCACTTTTTTGATAACTGATAAATGATTGCAAATCGGCAAAGGCAGGTTGATATTGCACACGTGTTTCCTTTTGGTTTACAAGCAATTGGTTGTCTCGATAGCGTGCCCCTATAATTGCAGACCACTTGCCTTTTGTGTTTCCATAGCTTATTCCTCCTCCCAATAAGCTCGCATCCATCCGTAACGCTCTTTTTGTTGGTGTTTTATAGGTAATATCCAATACCGAAGAAAGTTTATCGCCATAACGTGCTTCAAAACCACCGGCCTTGAATGATACTTGTTGAATGAGATCTGGATTTAAAAAACTTAATCCTTCTTGCTGTCCAGCACGGATTAGGGTTGGTCGATACACCTCGATACTGTTAACGTAAACTAAATTTTCATCATAATTCCCCCCTCTAACAGCATATTGTGTGCTGAGTTCATTGTTTGAATTTACGCCAGGCAGGCTTAGGAGTAAGTTCTCAACGCCCGCATTTGCGCCAGGAATACTACGTACTGCTTCAGGAGATAAGACAGTAACCCCACTAATTTTGGCAGACTGGTTTCCCATGACCACTACTTCGCCCATTTGCGCACGTTTAGTGTTCATTACAAGATGAAATTCTTGAATGGTATTGGGTTGTGGAGAAATGGTCACTACTACTTTTTCATGCGCAATATGTGAAAAGTGGATTACTAATTCTGCCTCAGTTGCAAAATGTAATTGATAAAAACCATTTTCATTTGCGGTTGTTCCAAAGCCCGTACTTGTACTTACGGTCACATAGGGAATGGGTTCTTGCCTGTCATTGGTAATAATTCCTTGAAGGGTAGTGTTTTGCGCATGTAAAATGAAATGACAAATAAAGTAGTATAGAAAAGCAAGCACTAGTTTTTTCATTCTTTACGATAAAACGTTGTTTCAAATGTAGTGCTGTTGTTAACTTTATCCCAAACAATTAGCTTTAATTTGTGTTTTGTTTTTTTAAGTTTAATGGGATCTTGAAATCGAAATGTGAGTTCTTTTTTCTTTTGTTCGTATTCAAATAGCACCCATTTGTCGTTTAAATAGCCTTCATATCGACCAATTCCAGCGCCTTTGTCGTCTATCGTAAAGCGAATGTCTTTCTCTAATGAAATCCAGCGATTACTGATTTTCTTTTGGTCTACAATAGTAGGAGGGATACTGTCAACCAGTAGCGTTATAGCTCCCGTACTTTTCAGCTTTACCGAAAACTGCCCTTTCTTGTTTTTATTTGCCACATGCCCCCACTGCTTACTTCGCTTTAAGGCCAAATATGCTCCCTTGGGTGTTTTTTCTTTTTCCAATGTTAATGTGTATGGCTTTTCAAAATAAGCATAGTCGTTAGAGATATTGAGCGTATCTCCGTCCGTTTCAATGCTAAGTGGTGTGGGTTCGCTAAAGGTTTTTTGGTTTATATACAAGCTAAAGTCTTGTAATTCAAACATATAATCCCTTTTGGGATAAATCATTTTTCCTGGCATGGGAGGTTTTTTTGTCACCCATACTTCTTCAACTTTTCCTTCAATGGGTATGTGTAAATACACCTTATTACCGACGACATCGCTCAACTTTATGGTATACGTCAACTGCGTACCCGCTTCAACATCAACAAGACCATTGTTTGTGTAATTGGCAAAGCCATCGGGTGTTTCATGGGAATTAAAAAGTTGCATTACTTTCTTATTTGCGTCTATATATAGCGGATAGTCTATTAACTTATGCATGTCACTGGTATCGTCAAATGAGAGTGTGTCAAATTGAATTTTAAATCGAGAGGTATTGTCAATAGCAGCATCAATTTTAAATGCTCCATTTTTAAAAAAAGATTCATTTTGTCTGTCAAAATGCTCTATACCAAAACCAATAGTCCCAATAGCCGTGATGGTATCCGCTACATAAACACTGTCATTCTTTTGTGTTATGGACAATTGAATTTGTTCTTCTGACCTGTTGATAACACCATCAATGGGATAGCCAATAAGTTGTACGATGATTGGCTTTCGTGTGTCTGCGATATTGCCATTGGAAAGTAGGGGATTGAATGGAATTTGATTTGCACTCGTCCTGAGCTCAAAATGTAGGTGAGGTCCAAATGATGAACCGGTATTGCCTGAATATCCTATAAGCGCTCCTTTTTTTATGGGCATTTCATCAGGCTCTGGATAAAACTCAACAGTATAGCTTTTTTGGTTGTATTGTTTTTTGCGAACATGGCGTGTAATATCTGGACTGTATCGCTGTAGATGCGCATAAACACTCGTCACACCATTGGGATGATTGATGTATACAGCTTTTCCATAACCGCCTTGTTGAATTTTAATACGCGATACATATCCGTTTGCAACGGCCCGTAGTGGTAATCCTTCTTTGCCTTGGGTGCGAATGTCGATTCCTGCGTGGAAATGTGTGCCTCGAAGCTCTGCGAATGTTCCCGACAACTGAATAGGGATGTCTACGGGTGGGTGGTAGTCCTGGGCGCAAACTAAGCCTATTGCCAACAAAGAGAGCAGTAAGATTAAGTATTTCATTTTTTCAAAGGTAAAATATTATGATGCAAATCGAGAATGAGAATTTGTTAAATGTCAACAGCTTAGGTACATTTGAAAGGAAATTAATTAAATGGACAACTCCACCACCGCCGTTTTGGATAAATTAGAAAATCAACTTCACGAGTTGGTTGAAAAAACGCAAGAATTGCAGCAATCAAAAGTTGTTTTAGAAGCTTCTTTACTTGAGGCTCAATCCAAACTTAAGGCAAAGCAAGAAGATGCGCAAGAGTGGAAAGAAAAGTACGAAGCCTTAAAAGCCGTCCAAGGCATGAAAACGGACAATACCGCAGCTAAAAAACGCACATTACATCATATAGATGCCTTAATAAACGAAGTAGATGCGTGTATTGCACAAATTAAAATTGAAGACTGATGCAAAAAATTAAACTTTCTATTGCCGATAGGGTATATCCATTAAGTGTACCAGAAGGCGAAGAGGCGATTCTACGCGAAGCTGCAAAAAGCCTAAATGTAATGGTGGATCATTTCGAGAAAAACTATGCTGTAAAAGACAAGCAAGACGTTCTGGCCATGTGTGCCCTTCAAATTGCTGTACAGTCAAGTAAGGAAGCAGACGCCAATACTACATCGCAACTTGATGTTCATAAAAAAATTGTACTTTTATCCAAGTATTTAACGGAGCAATTAGCTTCCTAAATACCAAAAATACCTACCCTACATAAGGTACATTTTTTGATAAACTCAACGCTAATTTAATTCGAAGAGGTGAGTTTTGGGTGCACAAGCAAGCCGTTTTATACGGATCCTTAAACACACAGGTAGCCTCAAACATGTTTAATTCGAGTTTATGCAAAACTTGCCTGGGGTAGGTTTTTTAATAATTGGTAGGTAATTTATTTTTCTCGAATAGTTTGTGAATCCATAGAATTATAACCCCAAAGGCAACTGCTGAAATAATGAGCAATACGTTTTGAAGCCCTGAAACACTAAAGGATAACTTGACCAAAATGGTTGAGATTACAAATCCAGAGTTGCGAATGACCTTGTTGAATTTATCCGTATGAGCAAATGAAAACAACACCAAAAGCACATCAACCAATATTAGCACAGTAAAAAAGTCATCAAAAAACACCGCATTGACGTCAAGCCCTGAAACAATTCCTTGTTCAAGTTCAGATACTTGCGACGCCCATTCGAATACATTGAAAAAGGCAATGATGACAAACGTTGGAACCAATAAAACCGCCAAGGATTTCTTAAATCTCACAAAACGAACAAGCTCTGGGCGAGTTTCGGTCAGCTTTAATAGTTTTCTTACCCTAAACTTATTCATGCTGTAAAAAAAGTGAATAAGTAAAAATAGGATTACGGTGGCAATGATGTCGTATATGAATTGGAGGTTTTGTGTGCTTTCAAACCAGTTGCCATCTAAAGAAATGTTGGATAAATCCTTATACAATCTTCGAATGACAATAAGCATGATGATTTCATACTGCTTGCCAATGTAGATGGTCATCGACTTTGGCAAATAATAAATCAGCAAGTATACCTCATAAACAAGAATAAAAGAGAAAGGTGTATAAATAGCCGAAATTGGATTCGTGAACAACTCGCCAGTAATGGCAACTCCAAGAAGCCCAAGGTCGTTTAGCGTAATCACAGCCAAGTGAAGCAAAAAGCTTATTATGGCAAGATTAATGATGAATTTTTCACTTAACTTTTTGGTTTTTTCATCCAAAAGTTTTGCATAGAACAGCTCGAACATGTAGTTAAAATTTCTTCAATATATAAATTTTGTTTTATTATGATGTAACAATTCTTTGCCTTACTGTATCTTTGATTCAAATTAATACAATGGATTCATTCGAACAAATTAAGTCCCACATCGAGTCGTTAGGTTTTAACGTGGTAGCACATGATTTTGCGCGTCCATGGGGCGGTTTTCTGGTTATAGACGAGGCACAAGCACAAGACTTTGCCAATCAGTTTTTTTCTGGATTAGATGTAAATTCAATACGTATTGGAGGAAAATTAAGCCCTAAAATATTAATTGTTTTACCTGATGTAAGACTGTCGTGGCAATATCATCACAGACGTGCTGAAATCTGGCGTGTTTACAAAGGAACTGCTGGCATCATACGCTCAAATACTGACGATATAGGCGAATTAGAAGTGTTAAATGAGGGTGATCAAGTTCGATTAAAGCAGGGTGAACGCCACCGTTTGGTTGGCTTGGCTTCTCGTGCCTTGGTGGCTGAAATATGGCAACACACAGATCCGGAAAACCCCTCCGACGAAGATGATATTGTCCGAGTTTCTGATGATTTTGGCAGATAAATATGGATATCTTTTCTAGTCGTTTTGTTTCCATAAAGGCATTGCAACATAAACTTGCAGCCTATTCAGATGAAGCCTTAGCAGCGCCGATTGAAGGAAAGTGGAGTATACTACAACATCTTTATCATTGCTGGCTGGTAGAAAGAGGTGTGTTGGCATACATTAAGCTTAAAACGCAAGATATAGAGGCCTTGGAAAAGGTGCGTTTGTTGACCCGTCTGCGATTCATCCTTTTTTTTACAATCTTAAAACTTGGATTGTTAAAAGTTAAAGCACCAAAAGTTGTGGAGGCCTTCCCAGAACATATGAACCCAAAAGATTTGTGTGATCGTCTTTCCAAAACGCGGGAAGAAGCTGATTTGTTTTTTGCAGCATTGCCTCAAACCATAGCTTGTAAAGGAATTTTTAAGCATCTCTTTATAGGGCGCTTAAACAAAAGCTTAAGCCAGAAATTTATCAAACTTCATTTAGAGCACCACCTAAAACTTTGTGGTTTATAGTCCAATCAAATAACCTAAGGAAATAGAAAAATAGCCGTTGTTACTTGGT
>JBDQNA010000122.1:0-3545 GCA_040261965.1 Flavobacteriaceae bacterium | reverse complement strand
TGAATTCATTTCAATACGATATCCCCTATTTACTCGGATTTCTCCACTATCATCAATCCAAGGTACACGAAACATAACTACACGCTCTGGTTCTGCCATACGCATAAGGATGTTTTTTCCATGATAAATATCGTTTGCAACAATGTAGGGAATAACCGTTTGGGCTACTTCAGAAACGGCCTGCATAAACTCGGGCTCGTTGGTGTTGCGTTGGCTTACTTCTTGTAAAAAAGTATTGATGATTTTTTCCATGACTCTCGATTTGAAACCTAAATGTATGTATTATTTTATTTAACTCAAGGCTTGCGTTAAGTCGGCAATCAAATCTTTGCTGTCTTCAATCCCCACACTGAGGCGGATTAGGCCGTCTGTAACGCCTGTTTTTTCGCGTTTTTCTTTAGGGATAGATGCGTGTGTCATACTTGCGGGGTGGCCTGCAAGGCTTTCTACACCGCCCAAGGACTCTGCCAAAGTAAATACTTGAAGCGAGGATACAATGGCAACCGCTTTTTCAAGACTGTTGTCTTTATGCACAAAAGAAATCATCCCTCCAAAATCATCCATTTGAGCCTTGGCTACTTCGTGGTTGGGGTGGTTTTTAAGTCCCGGCCAATATACTTTTGAAACCTCAGGGTGGCCTTCTAAAAACAGGGCTACTTCACGCCCATTTTCACAATGTCGCTGCATACGTACGTGAAGGGTCTTAATTCCACGTAATACCAAAAAGGCGTCCATTGGGCCTGGTACGGCGCCGCTAGCATTTTGAATGAATGCTAGTCGACTGGCCAAATCAGCATCATTTACAACTAGTGATCCAAGGACAACATCGCTGTGCCCGCCCAGGTATTTTGTGGCAGAGTGCATAACAATGTCGGCGCCTAGTTCCAATGGTCGCTGTAAATAGGGAGAGGCAAAGGTGTTATCAACAGCTAGTAAAAGCTTGTGTGCTTTAGCTAGTGC
The DNA here is from genome assembly GCA_040261965.1 of Flavobacteriaceae bacterium. Classification (GTDB taxonomy): domain Bacteria; phylum Bacteroidota; class Bacteroidia; order Flavobacteriales; family Flavobacteriaceae; genus UBA7446. The sequence continues at coordinate 2,585 of JBDQNA010000122.1, read as the reverse complement.
TGCCATCGCCTTAATATCAATGACTTGCATAAGTGGGTTGGTGGGTGTTTCTACCCAAAGCAATTTGGTCTTTGCATTAATATGCGTTTCAACTGCTCCCATATCACCCATTGGAACAAAATGAAAAGTAATGCCATAAGTGGCGAACATCTTGTCAAAGATCCGATAGGTTCCCCCATATAAGTCGTTTGTGGAAACCACCTCATCGCCAGGTTTTAAAAGTTTTATTACGGCATCAATGGCGGCCATTCCTGAAGCAAAAGCAAGCGCATGTGCCCCTGACTCAATATTAGCCAGTGAGGCCTCTAATGCAGATCGCGTTGGATTGTGTGATCGGCTGTACTCATATCCTAGGTGGGTTCCCGGCTTTTCTTGCGCATAGGTAGATGTAAAATAAACGGGGGGCATCACAGAACCGTAGGCTTTGTCGGGTTGTTGACCGCCGTGAATGGTTCGGGAATTAAAGTGTAATTTCTTTTTTGCCATATCTTGTTAAAAGTACAAATGTATTTAAGTTTGACTAAAGGGCATTTAATAATTCATTTATTTAATAGACATTTGTGTCATTATGAAAAACACCTTTCTTCATCTTTCAACTTGTTCTACATGTGTACGTATCATCAAATCTTTGGGTATAGAAGACGCTGATTTTTTACAAAACGTAAAAGAGCAAATGGCAACTCCAGCGCAATTGGCCTTTTTATATAACTACACCAATAGTTATGAAGCGCTTATAAACAAGCGCGGACGTGTCTATGCTCAAATGAAACGAGAAGGGGCTGTTTTTACAGAGGCAATATATAAGGCTTTGCTTGAAAACGAGTACAGCTGTCTTAAACGACCCATACTAATATATGATAACAAGGTTTTTTTGGGCAACGCCAAAGCGACTGTTGCTCAAATGAAAGCCGCACTTGATGGATAGACGAACGCTTGCGCTTTTGGCTGCTTTGGGAGCAACAACCATATACGGTCTTAACCATACCATTGCCAAAGAGGTGATGCCAACCTATATTCAAGGATTTGGTTTTGTACAAGTCCGTCTTATGGGGGCGGCCATTTTATTTTGGTTGGTAAGCCTTTTTATTCCACAACAAAAAATAGACCGTGCTGATCTTCCTAAGATGCTGTTGTGTGCGCTTCTGGGCATGGTCGTTAACATGCTTTGCTTTTTTAAGGGTATTGAACTTTCTACGCCCATTAACAGCGCAGTGCTTATAACCATTACGCCCATATTGGTGTTTGTTTTTTCTGCAATTCTCATAAAAGAACGCCTTTTGCTCCCTAGAATTGTGGGGGTTGTATTGGGTTTTGTTGGAGCTTTGGTTTTAATTGTTTTTGGTAATGAAATCCGCCAAGATGCTCCTAATATCCCGTTGGGAAATGCCTTGTTTGTTGTAAATGCTTGCAGTTTTGGTTTGTACTTGGTTTTAGTCAAGTCTTTGTCCTCAAAATACACAACCGTACACTTATTAAAATGGTTGTTTTTATTTGGGTTTATCATGGCGCTTCCCATAAGCTACCCGGAGTTTAGTCAAGTCAATTGGGCTGCTTTGCCTTATGAAGCGATCTGGCGCTTTGCGTTTGTAGTAGTAGGAACAACGTTTATGACCTACCTGCTAAATGTTTATGCGCTTAAACAGCTCAAGGCAAGTACGGTAGGAGTGTTTACGTATTTACAACCGCTTATTGGTATTGCATACGCCATTATGGTGGGGGCAGATGGGTTAACAGTCTACAAGCTTGGTGCAGGGAGTGTTGTATTAATCGGTGTCTATTTGGTAACCAAACGATATGAATCGAAAATTTAGTAGGCTTTCTCTTCCCCTCTAAAAATATTCAGAACCGTACGAATTATAATTTTGATGTCCAGGGCAAACGACCAGTTTCGAATATAGAATATATCGTATTTGATGCGATGCTTCATTTCAATATCATTATCGATTCCGCCTCTAGCTCCGCTAACTTGTGCTAAACCTGTAATTCCGGGCTTTAAATACATGCGTTTTGAATAATCATCAAATATCTTGCTATACCTATCGTTTTGTGATATTAAGTTGGGACGAGGTCCAACAATAGACATCTGCCCGAAAAAGACATTAAAAAACTGAGGGAGTTCGTCAATGCTTGTTTTACGAATAAATTTTCCAATTCGTGTGATTCTTGTATCGTTTCTAGAGGCTGATTTTTCTGTTCTGTTGTTAACAGTCATGGATCTAAGTTTTATACACGAAAATGGTTTTTTAAAACGTCCAGGTCTATTTTGAATAAAAAACAAGGGGCCTCTTGAATCTGCTAAAATCAAGGTTGCTATAAGGGGGATAAACCAAGATAAAAATGTGATGATCACAAGCCCAGAAAAAACAATGTCAAAGATTCTTTTTTGAGTTCGATAAAAAATTGAATCTAATGGGCTTACATGGTGTGTTACTACTTGTGTAAGCCCATAGAATTGAGCATTTCTTCCAGTAATGGGAGAATTATAACTTGTAATAAATTTTATACGAGTCTGTTTTTTCCAGTTTAAATTTAATATATGGGAATTAGTCCCATCTAAAACGATATCTAGAGGCACGTATATAGAT
>JBDQNA010000034.1:0-9783 GCA_040261965.1 Flavobacteriaceae bacterium | reverse complement strand
GGATTAAGGCGTTTTTTAAATCGCGAATAAACTTTTCTTGTCTGATGGCAAGCTGGGTGTTGGCTTCTTTTGACATGGTTTCTGACCCCTCTTCAAATGCTTTAAAGGTGGGAGAGGTGTCATCCGTTCCGTTGTTACCGTCGTTCATGTAGGCACTACGTATGAGTTCCAAGTCTTTTTGAGCCTTGGCAATTTTTTCTTCAATAATTGATTTAAACTCTTGTAGCGCTTCGTCGCTGTAATTTTTAGATTTTTCCATAATTGCTAAATTATTTCGATTTAACCATATTCACGTTGGTTTCTAATGAATCAAAAGATACTGAAATGCTACCTTCCAATTCATCTTTTACTAAAGTAATACTTGTTGCTAAAATTTCGTGTTGAATATACGTTTTGTTTTGGTTTAAAACCTCTGCCAAAGCATCATTTTCTCGTAGGGTCAATGCTATGGTGTCTGTTACATCAAAACCTAGGTCTTTGCGTATATTCTGCAAGCGGTTTACAAGCTCTCGTGCCATCCCTTCCAATTGCAATGATTCGTTCATTTGAATATCAAGAGCAACCGTTACGCCTTGCTCCGATGCCACAAGCCAGCCCGAAACATCTTTTGACGCTATAACCACATCGTCAGCTGCAAGAACAATCTCTTTATCTTCAATGTCTAACTTCAATGTACCTTCTTTTTCAAGTATTTGCACTTGAGTATCGCTTAATGTCTGAATGGCTTGTGCAACCAACTTCATATCTTTGCCAAACCTAGGGCCGAGTGTTTTAAAGTTAGGCTTAACTTCTTTAATTAATATAGATGACGTGTCGTCGAGCAATTCAACTTGCTTGACGTTTACTTCTGAGGCAATCAGACTAGAAATAGCTTCTACTTGCTCGCGCTCAAAGTCATCTAAAACCGGTATCATGATGCGTTGTAAGGGTTGTCTCACCTTAATTTTTTCACGTTTTCGCAATGATAAAACTAAGGAAGTGATTTTTTGCGCGCGCTGCATTTTTTGTTCCAAGACTGTGTTGACAAAGGCATCGTTTGATTTTGGATAATACGCCAAGTGAACAGATGAAGCCGTCTCTTGTTGGATAATACTGTTCAAATCTTGATAAAGCCTATCTGCATAGAAGGGTGCAACAGGGGCCATAAGTTTTGCAACACTCATCAGGCATTCGTAAAGTGTTTGATAGGCGGCAATTTTATCTGCTTCATAGGTTCCTTTCCAGAAACGACGGCGACACAAACGCACATACCAGTTACTCAAATCTTCAGTTACAAAATGTGAAATGGCACGGCAAGCCTTTGTGGGCTCATAAGCATCAAAATGACGAGTCGTGTTTTGAATTAACGTATGTAACTCTGACAAAATCCATTGATCTATTTCGGGTCGTTCTTGCAACGGAATAGATCCTTCCTCAAACTTAAACCCATCAATGTTGGCATAAAGACTAAAGAAGGCATAGGTATTGTAAAGCGTACCAAAAAATTTGCGTTTTACCTCCTCAATTCCAGCAACATCAAACTTAAGGTTGTCCCAAGGATTTGCATTGCTAATCATATACCAACGCGTTGCATCAGGGCCGTATGTCTTTAAGGTTTCAAAGGGGTCTACGGCATTGCCAAGGCGCTTGGACATTTTTTGTCCGTTTTTGTCCAATACCAAGCCATTAGACACCACGTTTTTGTAAGCTACAGAGTCAAAAACCAACGTAGCAATCGTATGTAAGGTATAGAACCATCCACGGGTTTGATCTACACCCTCTGCGATATAATCTGCTGGAAAAGCACCTCCGTCATCAACTTTTTCTTTATTTTCAAAAGGGTAATGCCATTGGGCATAGGGCATGGCTCCAGAGTCAAACCAGACATCGATAAGATCAGTCTCGCGATACATGGGCTTCCCAGATTTGCTTGTCAAAACCAAATCGTCAACCGTGTCTTTGTGTAAGTCCACTTTTTCGTAATTCCTGTCAGACATATCATCCGCAGCAAATTCTTCAAATGGGTTTTTCGTCATATACCCTGCAGCAACTGCTTCGTCAACAGCTTCTTTAAGCTCTTGAATAGAACCAATGACTCGGGTTTCATCTCCTTCAGCTGTACGCCAAATGGGTAATGGTATGCCCCAAAAGCGAGATCGAGAAAGATTCCAATCGTTGGCATTAGCAAGCCAATTCCCAAAACGGCCTTCGCCTGTTTTGGCGGGTTTCCATTGAATGGTTTTGTTTAATGCAACCATGCGATCTTTATGTCCTTGTACTTTTATAAACCACGAGTCTAGAGGATAATAAAGTACAGGTGCATCCGTACGCCAACAGTGCGGATAACTGTGCACATACTTTTCAACCTTAAACGCTTTGTTTTCTTCTTTAAGGCGAATGGCAATCTCTACGTCTACTGATTTTTCAGGGGCCTCCTCTTTAGGATAAAATTCATTTTTAATAAATTTCCCGCCAACCAAACCAACTTCTGTTCTAAATTTTCCTTGAAGGTCAACTAGAGGTACGGGGTTTTCATTTTCATCTAAAATCAAAAGTGGTGGAATAGGCGGAATAGCTTCTTTGGCTACTTTGGCGTCGTCAGCCCCAAAAGTGGGAGCCGTGTGAACAATTCCCGTACCGTCATCAGTCGTCACAAAATCTCCAGTAATAATACGGAAGGCATCTTGTGCGTTTTTATAGGGCTGTGGCGCCTGTTGCCACAACTGTTTATACCGAATGCCTACTAAAGCTGCCCCCTTGATTTGTTGGGTGACAAAATAAGGAATGGTCTTATCTGCTTGAGCATATGCATTAAGTTCAGCTTCATTTTCTACAAGAACATATTTCTTTCCAAACTGTTTTGAGATAAGTTTTTCGGCAAGCAAAACGCGAATGGGTTCAAACGTATATTGATTGAATGTTTGTACCACTGCATAGCTGATTTTCAGGCCTACAGTCAATGCGGTGTTAGAGGGAAGTGTCCAAGGCGTTGTTGTCCATGCCAATACGTATAAAGGGGTGTCGCTACGCAAGGTTTCTGGAAGCGTATTGTCAATGGTTTCAAACTGAGCGGTTACTGAAGTGTCGCTTACATCTCGATAACACCCAGGTTGATTTAATTCGTGAGAAGATAGCCCAGTTCCTGCCATGGGAGAATACGGCTGAATGGTGTACCCCTTGTAGATGAGTCCCTTTTTGTAGAGCGTCGACAATAACCACCACACAGACTCCATGTATTTTGAAGTGTAGGTGATGTAAGGATCTTCCATATCTACCCAATACCCCATTTTTTTGGTAAGATCGTTCCATACATCCGTGTAGCGCATAACCGCTTCGCGGCAAGCGTTGTTGTATTGGGATATACTGATGGTTTTTCCTATATCTTCTTTCGTAATTCCCAGCTCTTTTTCAACACCAAGCTCAACGGGTAAGCCATGTGTATCCCAGCCCGCTTTTCGTTTAACTTGAAAGCCTTGTTGTGTCTTATAGCGGCAAAAAATATCTTTTAGTGCACGTGCCAAAACGTGGTGTATTCCGGGCAAGCCATTTGCAGAAGGGGGGCCTTCATAAAACACAAAAGGAGGGCGTCCTTCCCTTTTAGAAACACTTGCTTCAAAGGTTAAGTGCGCTTCCCAAAAAGCAGCAATTTCTTCAGCCGTTGCGGGCAAATCAAGATGTGAATAGGTCGGAAACAAAATTTCTTGCTAAAATTATGCTTGCGAAAGTAACCATTTTAAGGCGAAAAATGATGCTTTACAGGTTTCTAATCGTTACAATTGGTAGCGTAAAACTAACTTTAGGCTTCTACCTGGCGCAGAAACCCCAGAAGCAAATTCTTTATAATGAGTGTCAAAAAGGTTAAATACCCCGCCTGACAAATTAAAAGATGGGTTTATAGGATAAGCAATATGAAGGTCAAAACGATGCCATGCTGGTGTTCCTGCATAAGAGCCATCTGACAGCAGTGGTGTTTCTTCTAAACCGTCTTCTCCCCATGGGCTATAGGCACTTGAATGTTTGGATTTTGCATAATTCCATTCCAAACCTAACGTTCCCTTTTTGAGTTTTACATCTACTTTATGGGTAGTAAATAAGGGGGGAACAGAAGGAAGGTTTCCGCTTAGATTATTACCGTCTCCTTTGGTTAATGTCAGTGCCCCTGAATACTGCAGTTTAGAAGAAACTTGCCATTGGGTTTGTGCGTTAAAACCATAGACGCTAACCCGTCCAAGGTTAGTATTTGACACAATTTTAACCTCTTCGCCAGAAAAAATAATTGTATCCGTTTTTAGTGTAGATAGGTCATCATAGATGTGATAGGTGCCACGTGCTATGTAATCGTATGTGTTGGCATAATAACCGTTCAACTCAAAAAAGGATCCCCCTTTCCAAAAACGCTTGATTCCAAGTTCTGCACTAACTATATACTCCGGGCTAAGCTTCATATTTGGTACAGTTAAAACCCCATTGTGTTCGCGTGTTTTGCCCAGGTCATCAATGTTTGGAGCTCTAAAGCCTGTTGACATCAATGCCTTCAGCTGCCAATTGGCATTGGGTTGATGCGTATATCCTAAAGTTAGGTTAGAAGATCCGTTTTTCTGATTAACATGTGCCAGTCGTGCATCTATTAGGGCTTGCTCTGTCCAAGACGCGTCGAGCTCTGTAAAGGTGTGCCTTGCGCCAAAAGCCAATGTACTATTTGGATTGATATCATACCTAAAGTCTATATATGCGGCAAAGGTGGAGTAGGTACTTCCGCCACTCGGATAGCGGGTGGCTATTGGGGTCTTTAGGGAAAGCCCTGCGATTTGATTTCCATCAACAACAAGCGTTTGGCTAAAAGCGGTTGATTTTACCTCATTATGAGTAAGTTCTAATCCGTATGACCAATCAAACCCCTTGGCAAAACTGGCTTTAAAATCAGCGTTAAGGCTGTAAACACAAAGGTTTTCACGTTGTGTATGCCTGTCTAGGCTGCTAAATTTTCTTTTGATGCGAGACTCCTCTAAAAACTGGGCAGCAGCAATAATTTTTCCAGATTGTAGCCATGGACGGGCTCCAATAAAGTTTATTTGAGGAGAGATAAGCCATCTTTTTTGGGGCCCATATTCCCAACGCGCAAAGCGCAATTCCCCGTCTTGCTTTTCAGCAAGCCTATCAAACCTTGGGATATTTCCAGAATTTGATCCTTGTAAATTAAGCGTAAATTTAAGTCCTGTATCCCTGTGATAGACCCATTTTTGTAAGAGATCTACTTGTTCATACCCTGTGTTACGCTGCTTGTTTGGGTTGCTGTTTGGGGTTGGAGTTGCATTATAGTTTGACGATGTGTTTTCTGAATACGCGTCTACCTTCCCCCAGTTTTGGTATCTGTGTGAACGCCTTTTCCCCATAACAATATCTCCAAAATGGGCATAAGAGATGTATTGAAGCATGGCCCATTTAGAAGCGCTGTATTCAAATAAAGCGGACTGTTTACTTGTATTTTGGTTAAAGTTATAAGATGAGGAGCCAGAAAAACTTATTTTTTTATTTTGATTAATTAGGGGGGTTCTTGTGTAAAAATGGATCACTCCGCCTAAGGCATCGGATCCATAACCAACAGAAGAAGGTCCAAAGATAACTTCTGCACGTTCCAAGCTCAACGGGTCTAGGCTAAGTGCATTGTGAAGGTGACCTGAACGAAAGATCGCGTTGTTCATCCGTACGCCATCAACAACTAAAAGCACACGATTTGCTTCAAACCCTCTCAAGACGGGGCTCCCGCCACCCCCTTGTGACTGCTGCACGCGAACACCTGGAATTTTACGCAATAAAACAGCCGTGTTTTCAGGGCTTTGCTTTTCAATTTCAGCTTTGGCAATAATCCCTATCTGTTGTGCCAAGCGTTTCTTGTTGGTACTGGCCCTGGCAACCGACAAAACGATTTCACCCAATTGCTCAGTGTCAGGCGTCATCCAAATAATTTGAGTCGCTTTAATTTGATTTTTGGAAAGGGTGTATGATAAGTATCCTATATGGGAAAATGAAATCCGCGCATTGTCAGCAAAAGCATCGAGGCTGGCTGATCCATCAAAGTCTGTTGTTTCAAAATGAGCGCCTTCCTGATCTACAATTGTAACATTAGGAAGAACTTCAAGAGTTACCGCGTCCTTGACTAAAACCTGTTGTGCAAAACCACAGAAACAGATAAAAAAGAATAGGCTAGTCGTTAAAAACCTCATATAAAATATCTAATGATTTAGGCGGTCTAAATGACTGCACATGCAATTGATAATAGCGCATAAGTAAACGCAATAAGCGTCTTCTTTGGTCAGCATTGGCCGAAACCTTATCAATCTTATCAAATTTCGTACCTAAGTAGCTTTTTAACATTTCTATCTCTTGACCTGATACACATTCCTTGCCGCGAGCTTGGGCAGCAAACCGTCCGTTTTCTAGGTCAAAATAGGGTTGTGCTATATGGGCTGTGTCTGGATAGAAGCCAAGGTATTTGGTAAGTTGTATGAGTACAAACACATGGGCGTTGGCTATGTGTGTTCGTGTATCAATCCATATTAAGGCGTGTTCTAAAAAACGATAAAGGGACTGATTTTCTTCTTCTTCTTTTAATACGGAACGGAAAACTTCGGCTAGAAAAATACAAATACTTGACTTAACAACATCTGTTGAAATTGTAGCATAGGGATGGATAATTTTTGCCGCCTTTAAAATGGGAAGTCGCGTGCTTTTTGGCGTACTGGACAGAAGCTCAAGCTGTGTCAAAGGTTGGAACATTCCCATTGAGAGCGTTTTGTTTTTCTTTTTTGAACGTGCTCCTTTAACAACATAAGATCGCAATCCAGCACGTTCCGTGTAGCAATGAAGCATCACGCTGGTTTCTCCATACTTTGTAGTGTGTAATACAATTGCGTTGGTTGACCCTTCCATTAATTAATAACCATCAGTTTTTTAACAGTGCTGTCAAGTCCGTCTTTAGAGGTTATAAAAATAAGATATACACCGCTACGAACACGCGCACCTGAAAATGAACGTAAATTCCAACTAATACTACCGCCTTCACTGGTGGTATCATAGACCAAATTCCCGGCGATGTCGGTTATTTTTACTCTTGTATTTTGCTGCAACCCTCTAACAACAACATTCCCCAAAAAATTGGGGCGTACTGGGTTAGGGAAAACACTTGCCGCAGACAGGCTTTCTGACTGAGCATAAGCATCCCCCTGAAAAGAAACCATACCGTTAAGTGTTCCAAAATAAACCTTCCCAGACACATCGTCTATCCCAATTGTTTTCACAGATGAGGTTGGAAGTGGGCTGTTTTCCTTGGTAAAATGTTGCAAAATTTGGCGTCCGTCCTTAGAAATTAAAAACACGCCTGAACTTGTGGTACTAATCCATTTTTGATTGTTCTCATCTACTTCAATGTCGGATATAAATTGGCCGCTTAATAGTTCCCGTAAGTTTCCTCCATCGGTAATAACCACAGCACGTAACTGGGTATCCTCATCAAAGAAACGGTTAGGTGCATAGAGTATTGCTAGGCCGTCTTTAGTTCCCACCCAAAGGCGGTTGTCTTTGTCTAGGCGAATACTCCTAATATCGTCCGAAGGCAGGCCCATGTCACCACCCATAATGCGTTTCATTTGTGGAGGCGATTGCGAAATATCAACGCCTATGAGGCCGCTATTTACACTACCGAAAAACAAAATTTTATTATTGTAAAACTCAAAAGTTGAATACCCTGCCTCTTGTTTGTAATCTAAAATCACGTCTGATAAATCGTAGGCAGTCCACTGTCCTGATGGCGTTCTTTTTTTTAGTCCCCTTTGAACATAGCCGGTTAAAGACCAGAGGTTACCGCTATCATCAACTAATGCATCACGTACACGAATACTTACATAATCTGGCCTAATAAATGAAAGGCTTTCCAATCCACTATTGGTTTCATTCCAAAGCCCCACGGGGTTGTTTTCTTCAAAATAAACTATTCCTCTGTGATATGAGCAAGCGTAAAACGTCCCTATTACTGATGGGTGAGCCACCACACGGACAAATGGATCTGCATTAAATAATTGGTTGTTGGAAATGTTTTTCCACTGATTTTCAACGTGGCGGCTTATCCCGTGCTTTTCAACTAAAGAAGGGGTATAAAATAAATTATAAACCCCATGGGTTATCCAGAGTTCTTGTTGCACATTCTCGATATCAAAAATGCTGTTAGATAATGGCCCTTGAGGACTGATTAAATCAACATTATTATTATTCGTGTAGCGTATGAGTCCTTCGCTAGAAGTGCCTATCCATTTCTCGTCGTTATGGCTTAAGGCAAAGTTGTAGGTGTTGGGTTTTACGCCGTCTAAGTCGCCTATTGTTTGGGTTCTCACAAAAGACTTGTCTGTGTCATAAACCCGATTTGAAACCGTTATCAGCACCCCATTATCGTGTGGATAAATGGCTTTTAACACCCCCGGAAAAGTTGCTTTTTTTTCAATCGTATTCCCCAATTGAAAAAAGGAAAGAGAATTGCCTTCATCTTTCGCTGCATACAAGCTATTGTCTTGAGACCATATGGATACCCAATTGCCCGTTGCTAATCGATCCCAAAACAAAAACTCTAGCTTATTAGGGTGATTTTGAGAAATTTTGAATAAGCCTTCTTCAGTAGCTGCATACAGCACATTTTCGAAGACAAAAACTTGATTTACGTTTATTCTATTGGATGTTGATCCAAAATAATACGTATCGCCAAAAGCAAGTGTTTCAGGGTTAACTTCTACAATACCAAAACCAGTAGCTACGTATGCTATATTAGCTGCAAGCTGTATGTGGTTAATCTGCTTTTTTTCAGCAGAAATTGAGTTACTCCGCGTGATACCGCTTTCAAATTTAATGTTCTTAGTGTTGATGTTGACCTGGGCAAACAGGCCGTTTTCGTGACCAACTAAAATATTATCCCCATAAGTAGCTAATGCAGAAATAGTATCTCCTGAAAGCCCTTCAACTGTAGTGATGGTTTCAGGTTTGCCTTGAGAGCTGTCAAATAGAAAAAGGGCGTTTTCGGCTGCGCTAACTATCGTTTGATTGCTTAGGGCACCAATGGAGGTGTTAGTATAGGAGTAGTACGACTCCCAAGCATTGGTCTGTCCCCAAACCATCAGTGGTCCTGAAAGCAATAAACAGGCGATATGTTTTTGTAGGGTTGGTTTCATTAGTTGTTAAACGAAAAAAGCGTGACTGTCGTATGTCAAACCACGCCTTGTGCCAGCATGGCATCGGCAACCTTAACAAACCCTGCTATATTAGCTCCCTTTTCATAATTAATGCCTTCTCTCCCTTTGCCATAGGAAGCGCAGGCTTGGTGAATATCTTTCATGATGGCCTGTAAGCGCTGATCTACTTCTTCTCGTGTCCAGCTATAGCGGAGGGAGTTTTGTGCCATTTCAAGTCCTGAGACTGCCACGCCTCCCGCATTGGAGGCCTTCCCTGGCGCATATAAAACATTATTGCTGTGAAAATGTAAAATAGCATCGGGGGTTGAAGGCATATTAGCACCTTCGCTCACACAATAGCAGCCGTTAGAAATTAGCGTTTTGGCGGCTGCAGCACCAAGCTCATTTTGTGTGGCGCAGGGCATGGCAATGTCACATGAAACGCCCCAAGGTTTTTCGCCCTTATGAAAACTCGCGTTGGCATATTGCTCTACATATTTGTCGATGCGTTGTCGACTCACATTTTTAAGTTGCATGATAAAGGTCAGTTTTTCTTCATCAATGCCATCTGGGTCATGAATAAATCCAGAGG
>JBDQNA010000069.1:0-6527 GCA_040261965.1 Flavobacteriaceae bacterium | reverse complement strand
TCTTCAATACGGGAATAAACAAGTTGGCATCCAGATGGATGTGGACTGTTATTTTCGCGCTATGGCTTGCCGTTGGTATGGCCTTATTGTTTCCACAAAATCCGCTGTTGAGCGGTATCATTGGCTATGAAAGCAATCTTTTCATGTTGCAATACATCGGTCCGTTTGGTGTTGTTAGCATATTATTACTTATCGTAATTGCCTTTATGGTCTATCAGTTTAAATGGAAACCTGAGGAAGTTCAGTTATTTAAACGCAAAGCGCCCAAACCCGAAGAGGATGTCCAAGACGTTACTGAACCCGAAGCACCTGCGCAAGTGGTATTTGATGTAGACAAAGATCAAAAAGAGGCATTGCCAAAAGCAACTAAGCCTGCTGTTGCAAAAAAAGCAAATAAGCAAGTTGATGATGACGTCAAGCTTTCACTTGAAACTACCGAGGAAGATGAGGTCGTACAAAAAGCAAAGAAATTGGTAGCGGACTTTGGCGAAGTAGACCCAACACTAGAACTCAAAAACTTTCGCTCCCCCACAGAGTCTTTGCTGAAAAGCTATCCACACGAGGGTATCACTATAAACGAGCAAGAACTTGAGGAAAACAAAGAACGCATAGTTGATACTCTAAAGAATTATCAAATTGGCATTGCCGATATCAAGGCTACTATTGGTCCAACGGTAACGCTCTATGAAATTGTCCCTGCTGCTGGTGTACGGGTATCCAAAATTAAAAACCTAGAAGACGATATTGCACTTTCGCTTTCAGCCTTGGGTATTCGAATCATTGCCCCTATTCCAGGCAAAGGAACCATAGGAATTGAAGTGCCCAACAAGAACGCAACTATCGTGTCTATGCGTTCGGTTATTTTGGCGAAAAAGTTTCAAGAAGCCGAAATGGAACTTCCTCTTGCACTTGGGAAAACCATCAGCAACGAAACATTTGTGGTCGATTTGGCCAAGATGCCCCACTTACTAATGGCAGGTGCTACTGGCCAAGGTAAGTCTGTTGGATTAAATGCGATTCTGACTTCACTATTGTACAAAAAGCATCCTGCCGAGATTAAGTTTGTCCTTGTCGATCCAAAAAAGGTAGAACTTACTCTTTTCAATAAAATTGAGCGACACTATTTAGCAAAACTTCCCGATGCAGAAGAAGCCATCATAACAGACAACAAACAAGTCATCAATACCTTGAATTCACTCTGTGTTGAGATGGACAAGCGTTATGATATGCTTAAGTCTGCTATGTGTCGCAACATAAAGGAATACAACACGAAGTTTAAAGACCGTAGGCTAAACCCACACGACGGTCATGCGTACCTGCCTTATATTGTTTTAGTTATTGATGAATTTGCAGATTTGATCATGACAGCAGGCAAAGAGGTGGAAACTCCCATTGCGCGTCTTGCGCAGTTGGCTAGAGCCATTGGTATACATTTGATTATTGCCACCCAACGTCCATCTGTTAATGTCATCACGGGATTAATAAAAGCCAACTTCCCGGCACGTATTGCCTTTAGAGTAACGTCAAAAGTAGATTCACGCACCATTTTAGATAGTGGTGGTGCAGATCAACTTATTGGACGTGGTGACATGCTATTTACACAGGGAAACAATTTGATCAGGCTGCAATGTGCGTTTGTTGATACCCCTGAAGTAGAAAAACTTACGGATTTCATTGGCGCCCAACGGGCTTACCCGGATGCACATCTATTGCCCGAGTACACTTCTGAGGAGAGTACTACGACTAGTGACAATAATATTGAAGACAGAGATCCTATTTTTAAAGAGGCTGCCGAAGTAGTGGTAAATGCACAACAAGGTTCGGCATCGCTTTTGCAACGTAAACTTAAACTGGGTTACAACAGAGCTGGAAGGATTATTGATCAACTAGAAGCTGCTGGTATTGTAGGGCCGTTTGAAGGAAGCAAAGCGCGTGAGGTAATGTATCGAGATGTTATTTCACTCCACGAATTTTTAGAAAATGAAAAAACAAATTAACGTACTTTTAATCCTACTCATCAGTGGTATTACGCTTGCGCAAGAACAGCAGCGAGCCGAAGCTTTGCTAGATGAGGTTTCTGAAAATTTGGCGCAATTCAACAATATTTCAATCACCTTTACCTACGAATTGGTCAATAGAAAAGAATTGATTCAACAAAAAGAAAAAGGCTCATTAATAGTTGAAGGAGATGCTTACCTCCTCAAGCTTATGGGAATTGAACAGCTTAGTGATGGTATTAATAAACACACCATAAATTCAGATAACAAAGAAGTGCTTATTGAACCCCTGAGTGATGGTTTTGACGAGGGCTTAAGTCCTTCAAAAATATTTTCATTTTACAACCAGGGCTATCGTTTTGAATGGGACATCATGCAACCCCTGTATGGTGGTAGAAAAATCCAATACATCAAGCTGATACCCATAGACACCTATGCCCAGGCATCCTATTTACTTCTAGGTATAGACACCAAAACAAAAAATATCTACAAGCTAATTGAAGTTGGTAACGATGGAACTGAAACAACACTTACCATAGGTTCTTTTAAACCCAATATAGAGATTCCAACAGACACCTTTGTGTTTTTAGCATCTGATTATCCAAATTACTATATCGATAGGTTTTAATGAAAATTTCGCTGCTAGATCGTTATATTTTGAAAAGCTACCTCACGGTTTTGGTGAGTTTCTTCTTTATTTTGATGTTTATATTCATCATTCAAACGGTTTGGGTATTTATAGACGAGTTTGCAGGAAAGGGACTTGACGTAAGTGTATTGTTACGCTTTCTTTTATATTATTCCCCCAAGCTCATCCCCTTAGTGCTTCCGCTCACCATATTGTTGGCGTCTATCATGACTTTTGGCAACTTTGCAGAGCGCTACGAGTTTGCAGCCATGAAATCAGCAGGTATCTCGCTGATGCGTGCCATGCGACCGTTGATCATTGTAAACAGCATTGCATGTTTGGCTACATTTTATGTTTCCAACACCGTAATTCCTTTGGCGGAATTTAAAACATACAACCTCAGAAAAAACTTATCAAAGATGCGTCCCGCGTTGGCCATTACAGCAGGAATGTTTAATGACATAGGCGAAAGTAACATAAAAGTAGGTCGTAAGTATGGTGAAAACGACAAACTCTTGGAAGACGTCATCATCCATGAAAAATCTAAAGACAAAGTCAATCATATTGTGATTAAGGCGGCGAGCGGTGAATTGAGAAGTGACGAGTTGCAAGAAGGCCTACAATTAGTACTCTATGATGGGTATCGATACGAAGAGGTAAAACAAAAAAAGAACAAAAAAATACATCCGCATAACAGGATTGCTTTTCAACAGTATACCATGAATATTGACTTGCGTTCATTTAACGATATTGATTTAAATGAAACCAACTATAACAACACCTACAAAATGCAAAACGTAGCTGAATTATCAGAGAGTATTGATTCCCTTTCTACTAGCTTTATTTCGGAAATTGAGGGTTTTGCAAATACGGTATATTTGCGCACTGGAATCAAGTCTCTGGATAGAAATAAAACAACGCTAGCACACTGTGGTTTTGAAGGGACCAGGGCTTTTTTAGAAGCTTTTGATACAAGAAGGAAGACACGAATACTTGCAACAGCCAAAAGAAATATTAATATGCAGTTAAGCAACCTAAGCAATCAAAAGAATCTGTTTTTTATTAGGGAGAAGATCATCAACCTGCATCGCCTTTGGCGAGATGATAAATTTGTCAATGCCTATGCAGCCATTATGTTGTTTTTTGTTGGTGCTCCACTTGGAGCCATCATTAGAAAAGGTGGGTTTGGATTGCCTATTGTGGTGGCACTGATTATTTTCCTAACCTATCACTTTGCAGGAACACTATTCAAAAATAGCGCTGAAGATGGAAGTTTACATCCTTTTTGGGGTGCGTGGCTCATATCAATAGTGCTAACAGTAATTGGTTTAATAGCCACTGTTCGTGCTAGTCGGGATAAATCCGTATTTGATTTAGAGCGTTTGAAGTTAAACATCAAAATGCCTTTTGTATTGTTAATGAAAAAAATTAAAAATGAAAAATAGTATTCGTCTCGACAGTATTGAAGCGGCAATTGAAGACATTAGAAATGGCAAAGTAGTAATCATCGTTGATGATGAAAATCGAG
The DNA here is from genome assembly GCA_040261965.1 of Flavobacteriaceae bacterium. Lineage (GTDB taxonomy): Bacteria > Bacteroidota > Bacteroidia > Flavobacteriales > Flavobacteriaceae > UBA7446. The sequence continues at coordinate 2,374 of JBDQNA010000069.1, read as the reverse complement.
AAAACGAAGGCGATTTTGTAGGTGCAGCTGAAATGGTCACTCCCGAAATGATCAATTTTATGGCAAAGGAAGGTCGTGGACTAATTTGCACACCCATAACGGAAAAGCGCTGTAAAGAACTGGATCTATACCCAATGGCAAGTAATAATACAGACCCCATGGGAACCGCCTTCACGGTTTCTATAGACCTCAAGGGAGATGGTGTTACATCTGGTATTTCGGTTGCTGATCGAGCCAAGACTGTACGCCGACTTATTAATCCAGAAGCAAAATCTGAAGACTTTTTAAGACCCGGACACATATTCCCCTTGGCAGCCAAAGAAGGTGGTGTATTACGAAGAACGGGGCACACAGAAGCAGCGATTGATGTGGCACGATTAGCCGGCTTCCAACCTGCTGGGGTTATTGTAGAGATAATGAACGAAGATGGCACTATGGCACGTATGCCCCAGCTTCAAAAAATTGCAAAAGCATTTGACCTCAAATTAATTTCAATTGAGGATTTGGTTAGCTATCGTATGAAGCACGACAGTCTTATTGAATTACAAGAAGATTTTGAAATCGAAACAGCCTATGGTAATTTCAGACTCCGTGCATATCACCAGAAAACCAACAATCAAATACACATTGCTCTAACGCTTGGAAATTGGGAAAAAGATGAGGCCGTTTTAACCAGAGTACACACCCATCAGCTTAACAGTGAGTTGGCCGGTATCTTAAATCAAAAGAAAGAAAGTCCCCTAGACAAAATATTCAAAGGGATCCAAAAAGAAGGCAAAGGCGCTATAATCTTTATCAATCAATTGCAGCCTGCCAAAAAATTACTCGATCAAATAAAGGCGTTACAAAATACGGCTCAGGATGCACCTAAATTCGATGAAAAAGATTTTGGTATTGGCGCACAAATGATTCATGCGGTAAGCATCAGTAACATCAAATTACTCTCCAACAGCGATAAAATTAAACGCGTGGGTATGTCGGGCTATGGCTTGAAAATTGTTTCGTACGAAAACTATTAGAACATACCGCCTCCATTGCTTTTCTCATCACGATCACGCTGTCTACGGGATTTAGCTTGAAACTTACTGCTCCCAAAGCGGTAATTAAACCCAAGCTGAACAGTTTGACTCTCCCAATAGAATTTGCCATTTTGAGGATAAGGCAGACGCCCTTCAAAACCAAAACGCATGGTATCAAGAACATCATTGAAGCCTAAGCTAACATTCCCTTTTCCCTTTAGTACGCTTAGGCGTGCCCCTACATTTATAAAATACATGGGAAGCACATCAAATTGCAGTGTCTTATTACGTCCGCGATAGAAAAGAAAGGCAGTTAAACTGAGTTTTTTTAGTAGCCGTAAAACTGTTTAACATTCTAAAGTTGTAGGCAACGTTATCCACCTTATTGATAATGGTTTCAATATCCTGTTCTGTAGCAACATCTATGGGCTTATTTAAGCGCTCCGCAATTCCTTTCTGGGTTTGCGAATACAAGTCAAAGCTGCCGTTAATATTCCACCAGGAATAAGGTTTATAATTAGACGAGATTTCAAGTCCAAAAGCTGAAGTGTTGTCAAAGTTGTCGTGTGTTATGATGATACGACCAGAGCTGACATCTGCCCTATCAACCAAAACTACACGGTTAATCTCATCATTAATAAATCTGTAAAAAAGACCTGATGTTAACGATCCTTTCTCAAGTCTTCGGGTGAAGTTTAGCTCGAAAGAGTTGGTGAATTGTGGACGCAACTCTTGGTTGCCGTATGACGACACCAGAGGAGTAGACCATTCTTTAATAGGGTTAATTTGTCCCAATCCAGGGCGATCAATTCGACGACTGTAACTTAACTGATATGATTTTGTTTCTGTAGGTGAATACGTCACATACATAGAGGGGTACAGTTCTGTATAATGATTTTCAAATGGAACGGTTGCTAGTTTTCTCGTGCCGTCAACCAAGCTGTTTTCTTTGGCTATAGCATCAACACGTACGCTTTCGGCACGTAAACCAAGCTGGTATGTCCATTTTTCAAGCCGCTTGCCATATGCTGCATACAGCGAGTAAATATCACGTGTATAATCAAAGTCGATATCGCGCTGGGTTATTTTCCCACCTTGCTGATCTAACAATTGCTGATCAGAAGAAAATAAAATCAATGAGTTAAACAAACGTGTCTCAGCACCTAACTCAAGCTTACTGTTTTCTGTTAGCGGGTTCACATAGTCCAAATTAATTGTGGTTCGTTCTCGTGTCGGTTTGTTTTGATCGGTATAATTTTTAAGGATATCTGATGGGTATGTGAAGGGAACTGGTTGGTCTTCATCAAACAAATTATGATCTACCTCTAATTCAATATTGCTGCCCTCTTTTGTGA
>JBDQNA010000053.1:0-7346 GCA_040261965.1 Flavobacteriaceae bacterium | reverse complement strand
TAGTTGTAGGCAATTCGCCAGAAAGTTTCCTTTGGCTGTACGCTGTGAGTTGCTGTTTTGGGTACCGCTGGAACAACAACAATTTTTGTTTTATATCTCGGTATTTTGAGTTTGTCACGTTTGCGTACACCCGCTTTGGCAGCGGGGTTATGCATCATGATTTGATCTGGTGTAATGTCGAATCGCATTGCGATCCGCTCTAGCGTTTCATTCTTTTTTACCTTATAAGTGATAAAGTGAGACACTTCTGGCTCTTGTGCGTTGCCAAAAAAGCCAACTAAAAGAAAAGTGAGTAGTAACAAAAGCTTACTCCCACTCAATAGTTGCGGGGGGTTTTGAACTGATATCATAAACGACACGATTAATTCCCGGGACACGGTTGATGATTTGGTTAGAAATTTCTTGTAAGAAAGCATATGGCAAATGTACCCAATCTGCCGTCATTCCGTCAGTTGAAGTTACAGCCCTTAAAGCAACGCACTTTTCATAGGTGCGTTCGTCTCCCATAACCCCGACAGACTGCACAGGCAACAGCATAACACCTGCTTGCCAAACATCGTCGTACAAGCCGTGTTCGCGAAGCCCATGAATAAACAAGGCGTCTGCTTCCTGTAACATGCTTACCTTTTCAGCGGTTATATCACCTAAAATTCGAATAGCAAGACCAGGTCCAGGAAATGGATGACGACCAAGAATTTCTTTGGGCATTTCAAGAGTAGCTCCAACGCGACGTACCTCATCTTTAAATAACATTTTAAGCGGCTCAACTACTTTAAGCTTCATAAAGTCAGGCAATCCACCTACGTTGTGGTGTGATTTGATGGTAGCAGAGGGGCCGTTTACGGAAATCGACTCAATAACATCTGGGTAAATCGTTCCTTGGGCAAGCCATTTTGCGCCTTCGACCTTATGAGCCTCATCGTCAAAAACATCTATAAAAACCTTGCCAATAATTTTTCGCTTGGTCTCTGGGTCACACTCCCCAGCCAAGGCATCTAAGAATTGTTTGGAAGCATCCACCCCCTTAACATTCAATCCCAAACCTTTGTATTGTTCTAATACCTGGTCGTATTCGTTTTTGCGCAACAATCCATTATTGACAAAAATACAGTGTAGGTTTGGGCCAATAGCCTTGTGCAACAAAATAGCAGCTACAGAAGAATCTACACCGCCACTAAGACCCAAAATCACCTTATCTTGACCCAGCTGCTCGCTTAGCGTAGCTACTGTAGTTTCTACAAAAGCATCTGATGTCCAGTCGGGATTAATTCCAGCAATATCAACCAAAAAGTTATGCAGCAGTTGCTTGCCATCTGTTGAATGATATACTTCTGGATGAAATTGAATACCATAAGTCATGTCATTATCCATGACATAAGCGGCGTTGGCAACATCTGAAGTAGATGCCAATTGCGTTGCATGCTCAGGTAATTTTTTAATGGTGTCGCTATGGCTCATCCATACTTGTGATTCGAGTGGAATGCCTTTGGTAAAAGCATGGGATACTACCTGTGCCAATCTAGCTCGGCCGTATTCTCTAGTATCGGAAGGGGCTACTGCACCACCATTGAAATGTGCCAAATATTGGGCGCCATAACAAACTCCAAGTAGTGGTACTTTGGATCTTATTTTACTCAAATCAGGATGTGGCGCATCCTCAGCACGAACCGAATAAGGAGACCCTGAAAGGATGACTGCTTTAAATGTGTTGATGTTTTCAGGGATTTTGTGAAAAGGGTGAATTTCACAAAAGATGGAGAGTTCTCGAACCCTTCGGGCTATCAGCTGCGTGTATTGAGATCCGAAATCGAGGATTAAAACTTTGTTATGCATATGCAAAAATACAACTAAACTTCAATGAAGCAGAACCGCTTATCAATAGTTTTTAACAGGTTATGGGCATCATATTTGAATGATGGCCAAGCCATTTGATGCTGTAGCTAAAGTCGCTTTTAAGTTATTTGTGAAATTGGCCAAACCAGCATCTAAAACAAAATCAGAGAAATGTGCTGTTCGCTCCTGCAATCTGTTGTTTGGAAATAACGCGTTTCGAATGTCGGTGGCACGCACCACCTCGTCTTGCAGTTTTTTTCGCTGTGCCTTCAAGAGGCGGTTTTCGAGTTTATCCAAACCCTTGAGCTGCTTTTTCTCCTGTGCTTCAACTGCACCCAAAAAAGATTTATCCGTTAGTGAGGCCAAGCGATGAAAGGTATTGAAGTTGTCTTTAAGCAATTTACGCTGAGAAGAAAAGTCGATGTCGATATCACTAATTTGACGTACACGCTTGTTGATAAAAGCCGCTGTTGGCAAAAATAAGTCGGTTGTGGGCAGCTGTAGCCTATTGCATTTTTTGACTTGTTTTTCAGACATCAGCAAGGCAGTAGTACGGTGATGCAGTAGTGGATATGGAATGTCAAATGCTTCAAAAGTGTTTTTGAGCTGTAGCCAATAAGCCAACTCACCACCACCGCCAACATAGGCAATATTGGGCAGCACACTCTCCTGGTACAAGGGGCGCATAAGTGCATTAGGAGAAAAGCGTTCTGGGTGCTTTTGAATTTCTTCACATAAACTTTGGAGCGTCCATTTAGCTGGGTTTTCTGTAGTGCCAAAGCCATTTTCATCTTTTGTGATACGCAAGCGCTTATTATCAAACAGGTAGAATACATTGATTGGCCTTGGATTGACCTGAGGCTTAAAATTCTTGACTGCCTTATATAAGGAGCTATTGGTTTTATGAACCCCCTTTTGGGTAATTTGTTTACTTACCTCAGCCTGAAGTACAGGCGTAAACAACGATTTTAAGGCTGCATCGTCACCATCAATTACCACTATACCATGTGCCCCAAAAAGCTGATGCACCAGCCTTCGTGTTGCATTAGCAAGAGTGTCTTCTTGTAGATAGCATTCGGCAAAAAGGGCTAGCAATTCTTTTCCTTGGTTAGTGCCAGTATAGTAGGGAGTTAACGTCTCTAAAACAGCCTTTAGGCCTGTTGTAGGTATACGCCCCACAGCACCAGTGGTGGCTGCTTCCCACCTTACCTTTTGTTCGCCCAAAAAGAAGTGATTTATTTCTTCAAAATCATGATCTTCAGAAGCCATCCAAAATATTGGCACATATTGGTGCTTGTCATCTGCATCATGAATGCAAGCTGCCATATTGATGACATCCAAAATTTTATACCAAAAATACAAGGGCCCTGTGAAGATATTCAACTGATGTCCAGTGGTTATTGAGACTGCGTTAGGTGCTGACAATGCATCTATTTGTGCACGTGTTTTCGCACCAGGATCAAGGTGCTCATATTGCTTGTGCAACACTTCGACCAGTGTATTTCGTTTGGATTGGTCAAATGAAGCAGCCCTTTTTGATGCAGCTTGAGTAGCAGCTGGAGTTGAAACCAACCCTTCATGATAGGGCTTTAATGAGGGGTCGTTTTGCAACAACTGCTGCATCAAAAGCGAATAAACCCCTTTATGATATCCCAACGACTCGATTAACTTCATAAGACAAAAGTAGTTAATGTAAGAAACTATTGTGCAGGAACCGCCTCTAAGTCAAAGTCTTGTGCGGCTGTTATGGTTAGATTAGCAAAATCCCCAACCTTAAGGTAGTGTTCGCGGGCATCTACCCAAACTTCGTTATCCACATCTGGCGAATCAAACTCTGTACGGCCAACAAAACGATTACCTTCTTTTCTGTCGATAACACAACGCAGGGTTTTGCCCACCAAGGCTTGGTTTTTTTCCCAAGAAATATGAGCCTGAATTTTCATCAATTCGTTAACACGAGCTTGTTTTACTTCAGCAGGCACATCATCTACCAGTGTATGGGCGTGAGTGTTCTCTTCATGACTATACTGAAAGCAACCTAAACGTTCAAAACGCATTTCCTTAACCCATGTCTTAAGCAATTCAAAATCTGCTTCCGTTTCACCGGGATAACCTAAAATAAGTGAGGTGCGAATGGCCATTTCTGGAACTGCAGCCCTAAAACGCTGAAGTAAAGCCGTTGTTTTCTCTTGTGTTGTTCCACGGCGCATAGACTTCAGAAGGTGATCTGAAATATGCTGTAATGGAATATCGATGTAGGAACATACTTTGGGTTCCGCGGCAATAACCTCCAATACATCTTCTGGAAATCCTGATGGAAAGGCATAGTGTAAGCGAATCCATTCGATGCCATCAACTGCTGTCAGTGCCCGCAGTAAATCCGCCAAACGACGCTTTTTATAAAGATCTAGTCCATAGTAGGTGGAATCTTGAGCGATAATGATCAACTCCTTCACCCCATTTTTAGCAAGACCTTGGGCTTCTTTTGCCAAATCTTCAATAGGTTTTGAGCGATGTGCTCCACGCATAAGGGGAATGGCACAAAACGAACAAGGTCGGTCGCAACCTTCTGATATTTTGAGATAAGCGTAATTTTTTGGTGTGGTGGTTAGACGCTCACCCAATAATTCATGGCGGTAATCAGCTCCGAGTGCCTTTAGCAAAAGGGGCAAGTCAGTTGTGCCAAAATAGTCATCTACATCTGGGATTTCAACCTCCAAATCATCCTTGTAGCGCTCACTTAAGCAACCCGTAACAAAGAGCTTATCGATTTGTCCTGTTTTTTTTTGCTCGGCAAAAGACAATATAGTATTAACCGATTCTTCTTTAGCATTATCAATAAAACCACAAGTATTAACGACAACAATATTGCCTTGCTGTTCATGTACTACGTCTTTATAATTTGCTTTGAGTTGGCCCATAAGCACCTCGGAGTCATAAATGTTTTTAGAACACCCTAGCGTAACGACATTGATTTTATTTTTTTTGGTTGATTTTGTCCGCATATTATTGGTAGCCTTCTGGTGATTTTCTATGATTGGAAATACGTTCATAAGCAGCGCCTAGCCTCAAGAGTTTTACCTCACTGAATGATGGCGCAATAAATGTAAGGTTAGCGGGCTCTCCATCATCAGCATAGCCCATAGGTACGGTTAAACACGGGTAAAATGCAATAGCAGCGTGACCAGCGTAATAATTATTTTTACTAAGTATGGCATCGAGCTGGTATTTAGCAATGGGATCTTGAAAAAATCCTAAAGCTGCTGTGCTTAGCTCAGAAATGGTTGTTTCTAAACCTTCTTCCGTAATGCTGTCGGTAATAACACCGTCGAGTCGTTTTTGAGAATAGGGCATATAAAGTAGGCTATCTTGCTTGTTAAAATCAATAATTGCTGTCACATCAATAGTTGCAAAATCTGCAGTGGACGCGTTTTTAAAATACGCAGGGATGTCACGCTTCATGTCGCCATTAAGAATAGATGTGAATCCAGTAAGTTTAATTTTTTTAGGGGTAAACTCAATTATCTCTGCACCAGCAGCTCTTAAGTCTTCAACTGCATTTCGATAAAGAGAGTCTGCTGCTAAAATATTGGTCATGGCGCCAAGTCGCATTCCAGAAAGTGAAGGCTCAACATAGCTGTCTAGAACAGCTGTTAAACGCGGTGCTCGCAATGTAATCTTGTCTTGTGGATCAGGCGCTGCAATAGCGTCTAGCAATATGGCAGTATCTGCGATGCTTTTGGTCATGGGTCCAGAAGTGTCTAAAGTGCTAGATATAGGCACTATTCCCGTTCGGCTAACAAAACCAATAGTGGGTTTTAGCCCTACCACAGCATTTTGGCTAGAAGGAGATAATATAGAGCCTGCTGTTTCGGAGCCTAAGGCGGCTACAGCATAATTCGCAGCCACGGCTACGGCACTACCTGAACTTGAACCTCCCGTTTCAAAAATTCTTCTGCCATAGGGGTTTAGGGTTTGGCCACCAACGGCACTGTATCCAACGGGGCAGTCAGCACAGAAATAATAGGCCCATTCACTCAGATTTACTTTTCCTAAAATCAATGCGCCTTTGTTTTTTAGTTGTTTTACAACAAAAGCATCTTCGTCGGGGACATGATTTTCTAAAATTGCAGCCCCAGCGGTGGTAGGCATATTTGCCGTATTAATATTGTCTTTCAGTAAAATAGGCATCCCATAAATGGGGTGCATATCTTTAGGGGGTTTCCTGTCCTTTTGCTTGGCCTCATTAATAATGTTGGGGTTAAGAGCCAGAACAGCGTGCAAGGTGGTTTGAGGATTATACTCTAAAAGCCGGATACGATATAAATAGAATTTAACTAAGCTTTCGTAGGACAGCTTTCCGCTGGCAATATGACGTTGTAGTGTTGAAATATCTTGCTCAATAATCAGCGGTTTTAAAGCATCATAGGCAGTGTCAAAACCACGTAATTCCTTTTCAAAAGGTGCCCACATCGCATCTTTGTCTAAAAACGCAGACTGAATGAGCTTGTAGCGCATTCTGGCAATTTCGTGATCGGCATTTTGGGCCAGTTCAGCAGACTCGTCGTATGGTTTCCAATAATCACCTGGGGTAGTATTACAAGAAAACACCAACAGCAAAAACACTAGGCTTAACATTGTTTTCATGGACTCGTTTTTTGAAATAGTGAATCTAAAAATGCCTTGGTTTCAAATGGAATTAAGTCATCTATACCTTCCCCCACACCAATGTAGCGAATGGGCACTTCAAGTTCATCAGAAATACCGATTACAACTCCACCTTTTGCAGTGCCATCTAACTTGGTTAGTATAAGCCCAGAGATCGCTGTTGCTTCTGCAAATTGCTTAGCCTGCATAAAGGCGTTTTGACCCGTTCCACCATCCAAAACAAGTAATACTTCATGAGGCGCTTCGGGGATAATTTTTTGCACAACCCGTTGAATTTTAGCCAATTCTTGCATCAAGTTGGTATTGTTGTGCAACCGTCCCGCAGTGTCAATAAACAGTACATCTACCTGTTCTTTCATGGCGCGTTCAACAGCAGTGAATGCCACAGAAGCAGGATCACTGCCTTCTTGTAAGCTAACAAAGGGGACTTGAGCTCTTTCGGACCACAGTCGCAATTGATCAATAGCGCCAGCACGAAAGGTATCAGCAGCAGCCAACATTACTTTTTTACCTTGTTGGTTGTATTGATGGGCCAACTTACCGACTGTAGTCGTCTTGCCTGCGCCGTTGACACCAACAACCAATATGACCTGCAAGCCCTCCTGATCGGTTGAGAGCGAAGGATTGTTGTCGATAACCAAGGTAAATATCTCATCATAAAGCAGTTGATCCAACTCTTCGGCTTTTATGAATTTATCTTTGGCTACGCGTTGTTCTAAACGGTCTATGATTTTTTCTGTAGTAGCTACACCCACGTCGGAGGTAATAAGTATTTCTTCAAGTGCTTCTAAAAAATCCGCATCTACCCTACTTTTTCCGAGCACTACTTTTTTTAGCCGTTCTGT
>JBDQNA010000127.1:0-3443 GCA_040261965.1 Flavobacteriaceae bacterium | reverse complement strand
TAGCGTTCCAAAGCCACCAGGTTGTTAGGGCATTCCAAATAAAAAAACCTAAATAAAGGTGCCAAAAAAAGGTACTTTGCTTACCCCTTTTACTGCGTTCAAAAAGCCACAATAAAGGGACAAAACCTATAAAAAGTAAAGGAGTAAAACCACTTACTGGCCACGATAGCCCCATAAGTAGACCAAATAGTGTGGCGAGTAAAAGTTTGTTTGGCATATGGCAAAATTACAATTATTGTATAAGTTTGTTGGTATATAACCAAAACTTAACTTATGCGAATTGTAAATTATATTCCTAACACGTTAACCCTACTTAATGGACTTTCAGGATGTTTGGCACTTGTTTCTGCAATTGAGGGTAATGCTCTTATGACACTTATCTGGATACTTGTTGGTGTTTTTTTTGATAGTATAGACGGTATGGTTGCACGTGCTTTTAAGGCTACTTCTGAAATCGGTAAACAATTAGACTCTCTTTGTGATGTTATTTCCTTTGGCCTTGTCCCAGGATATATCATGTATCGATTCCTTTATGAGTGCTTGCCTTATGATTTTGTGCCCTTTTCCCTTTTAGGGTTTTTAATAACTATTGCTGCTATTTATCGTTTGGCACGCTTTAACATTACTCCGTCGAGTCAATTAGACTTTGAGGGTTTGCCTACTCCTGCTTTTGCCTTGTTTGTAGTTGGCATTCCTTTTATTCCCATAAAATTAAATTATGAAATAATTATCGTCTTGGTTGCTTTGTTAGCACTGTTAATGGTATCTAAATGGATGCTTCCAAGTCAAAAGTTTGTAAATGGAAAACCTACAAGATTTGCTCAGCTTTTTGCGTTAATCGCTATACCTGTTTTGCTTTGGTTTCGTTCCGAGGCGTTGTCTTTTGTGGTACTGACGTATGCTGTTGTTGGGGTAATTTATATGCGTTTTAAAAGCAATAAGCAATAATAAGTCTAGTTTAAAGACTGAGTTTCTTCGTTCTCAGTTCAAAGTTTTGTCCTAAATAGACTTTGCGTACCATCTCGTCTTCAGCAAGTTCTTTGGGAGTTCCTGTTTTTAAGATTTTTCCTTCAAACATTAAGTATGTTCTGTCGGTAATGGCAAGGGTTTCTTGTACGTTATGATCCGTAATCAATATGCCGATATTTCGTTTTTTGAGGTGTGCTACAATTTTTTGAATGTCTTCAACAGCAACGGGATCAACACCCGCAAAAGGTTCGTCTAACAGCACAAACTTAGGGTCTGTGGCAAGTGCTCTGGCAATTTCGGTACGCCTACGCTCGCCACCAGAGAGTAAATCTCCTCGGCTTTTACGAATATGCGTAAGTCCAAATTCCTCTAAAAGCGCCTCTGTTTTTTCGTGCTGTTCGGTAGTTGACAAATCGGTGAGTTCCAACACACTTTTAATGTTTTGCTCCACCGTAAGTTTGCGAAAAACCGAAGCCTCTTGAGCCAAATAGCCAATGCCTCTTTGCGCACGTTTATACATCGGAAATCGCGTGATATCGGTGTCGTCTAGATATATATGACCAGTGAGGGGTTTAATAAGTCCTACAATCATATAGAATGAAGTTGTTTTTCCAGCCCCATTAGGGCCCAATAACCCAACAATCTCGCCTTGTTCGACAGTAACAGAAACTTTATCAACTACCTTTCTTCCTCGGTAGGTTTTTGTAATTTCTTTGGCTTGTAGTTTCATGATGATGTAGCGGGTGTTATGGGTGGCTGTTGGCTTTTTTTGTAGACGGTTTTAGATATAAATATACTCACTTCGTATAAAATCATTATTGGGATGGCTACAATAATTTGACTGGCAATATCCGGGGGTGTAATAATTGCCGAAAGCGTAAGTACCAGCACCAATGATATTTTTCGATATTTCCGCATAAATTCGGGAGTAATAAGTCCAATTTTTGTTAAAAAATAAACTAGAATTGGCAACTCAAAAATAAATCCTGCCGAGAGTACTGATGCGCGTACTAGCGCAGTGTAACTACTTAAGTCAAAATCATTAAATATTTCAGAACTCACACTGTAAGTTCCTAAAAAGCGTAAAGAAAAAGGAGTGATGATGAAATACCCAAACAATACCCCAACAAAAAATAAAAGTGAGGAAGCAAAAATAAAACCACGTGCTTGTCGGCGTTCATTTTTTAATAGTCCAGGACTAATAAACAACCATAATTGATAAATAACATAAGGAAATGCAATAATAAACCCTGCCGTTATTGAAGTCCAAATATGCGCTGAAAACTGTCCAGCTACAGTTCGGCTTTGCACTCTAAAGGGAAGTTCGCCCATACAGAAACCTTCATCAAAGCCCAAGGCTTGTGCAGCACTACACAGCCACTTATAGGTTAAGAAATCTTGCTTTTTTGGACCAAACAATAGGTAGTCAAAAATAAAGTCCTTAGCCACAAAAGCCACACCCCCTGCTAGTACAATTGCCAATATACTTCTGATTAGGTGCCACCGCAACTCTTCAAGGTGGTCTAAAAAAGACATGTTTTTGTCTTCCATAGTTAGTATATACCTTCGTTTAGTATGTCGTGAATATGTACAATGCCCACATAGGTTCCCGACGATTTCACAATAACTTGACTAATTTCTTTTTGTTGCATGATTGACAGCGCCTCTTTGGCTAGGGTTTCACTATCTAATTGACAGGGATCTTTACTCATGATGTCTTGAGCGCAAAGCAATGTGAAATTTTGCTCATTTTGCATCATACGCCTTAAATCTCCATCAGTTATGATACCTACAACTACTGCTCCGTCTAAAACCGCTGTAGCGCCAACAAGTTTGGCAGATATTTCTGTAATCACTTGGGCAATTGGCGTGTCTTTTTGTACAACAGGTTTTTTATGTTCTTGCAGTAAGTGACCAATTTGCACATTAAGTGCTTTGCCAAGAGCGCCACCTGGGTGAGATCGAGCAAAATCCTCAGGTTTAAAAGCACTTAGTTCCATAAGGCAAACAGCAAGCGCATCGCCCATAACGAGTTGAGCTGTCGTGCTGGTAGTAGGTGCTAAATTATTTGAATCAGCCTCTTTAGGTATTCCTACATGAAGGACTGCATCGGATTGTTTAGCAAGATAGGATTCTGGATTTGCTGTCATGCCAACAAGTTTGTTGCCTCGGTTTTTTAGTAATGGTACAAGGGTCTTTATTTCGGGTGTAGTTCCACTTTTAGACAAGCAAACAACAATATCTTCTTTGTCAATCATCCCAAGGTCGCCGTGAATTGCGTCTGCTGCATGCATAAAAATACTTTTTGACCCAGTTGAGTTTAGGGTTGCAGTAATTTTCATTCCAAAGAACAGAAAAAGAGGAAATCTAAAGAAATTGAAAATTCTCTCATCTTTATTTGATAATGCATGGGAGCTGTCTAGAAAATCAAACTATTGGGATGCAATGATACTCAATGGGTTGGCTACCGCATC
>JBDQNA010000049.1:0-7559 GCA_040261965.1 Flavobacteriaceae bacterium | reverse complement strand
GGCTTCATCTATGGGCTTGCCCAGTGCGGCGTCATCAAGCCAAACAAGGGTGTCGGCAGTAAGCACCAATTCGTTTTGCTGAAGCTGTTGCTGGTGGGACTTCCCTTTTAATCGCGCTAAAAAATCGGTTATTTCAACGCCCTTCAATTCTTTAGGGTATATTTCCTCAATTGCTAAAACACGCTGCTCAAAGGCTAAACCCATTTGCTTTAAGAGGGCAACACGTCTGGGAGAACCAGAGCCAAGGAATAGTTTGTACGTCATTTGCTATCGTTGCGGGCATTGGTGAGGGCTCCCCACTTACGTTGTACTTTTAAAACTTGCTCAATTACGTCTCGGACACAGCCTTTACCTCCGTCTTTGTGAGAGATATAATCAGCGGAAGCCAAAACTTCTGGAACTGCATCGTTAGGACAACATCCTAGCCGAACCATTTCCATGGCTTCTACATCGGGAATATCATCGCCCATAAAGAGCATATTTTCAAAACCTACACTATTTTCTTTGCTGTATTTATGCAGTATGCTTGCCTTTTGGTGTGCACCCAAGTACACATCTTGGACACCCAATTGATTGAGACGCATTCTTACGGCCTCGTTTGTCCCCCCTGAAATGATAACAACGCCAAAGCCAGCGTGAAGCGCAGCTTTAACAGCATAGCCATCTTTAGTATTCATGGTGCGTATCATTTCTCCATCAGGCAAAATGGTAATGCTGCCATCGGTAAATACACCATCTACATCAAAAACAAAAGTGGTGATGTGTTTGAATTTTTCTTTGTAACTCATGTGTTGTGTGTTTTATATATAGATTGACTCAATGCGCGATACAAATTTGCCTCTTCCGTCGTCAAGATATCAATATGTTTTGACTGTGTGTGTCTATCATTTCGTTTGGCTGGTCCAGTTTGATGTGTCGCGGCATCTGCTTGCAGACTGCGCGATAGAGTTTCTTTAATAATCGGGTGGAGCAAGGCGTGGGGGAGGCCTGCATTTGAAGTGATTTGTTGACTGATACCCAAGAGGTGATTACAGAAGTTATTTGCAAAAACAGCTGCGGCGTGTAGATGTAGGCGTTGTTCAGCCGTCACAAAATGGACTTCATCACTCAATTGCCGCGCAAGCTTTCCGAGTAGATCCAAGTCCGTATTGTCATTAGCTTCCAAACAAAGCGGGATGTTTTCCCAACTTAAGTTTTGATCTGTTGAAAAATGTTGTAGCGGATAGAAAACCCCTGTGCGTTTATGGGGTGCGAGCACATCCATGGATTGGGCAGCTGCCGTATGCACGACCAAAGCGTTTGTCTTAAAACCTTGCGCTACTTCAGCAATGTGGTCATCTGAGATAGCCAAAATACAAATGTCTACCTCAATGTCATTTTGGAATACATTAAAATAGGGTGTGTGGTTGGCTCGTGGTGGATGTTCGCTTCTGCCAATCCATTGTACACAAGAAATCGTTTCTAATCTCTTAAAAGCTTTTAAAAAATGTGTAGCAAGATTACCCGTGCCAAAAAGTGCTATTCGCATCATTGTTCAAAATTACAAATAACTGCCTACTTGTAAATGACTTTATACGAATTTCATTAGGTTTGCACAAAATTGCATATGAAAACAAATCAGACTTTCACGATGATTAAGCCCGATGCTGTCGGTAACGGCCACATTGGAGCGATATTAAACAAAATTGCAGAAGCAGGATTTACCTTTAAAGCATTGAAGATGACACGCTTGTCTCAAACAGCTGCAGAGGCTTTTTATGCTGTTCATAACGAGCGCCCATTTTTTAATGATTTGGTAGCATTTATGACCAGTGGCCCTATTGTAGCTGCTGTTTTGGAGAAAGACAATGCCGTAGATGATTTCCGTACCTTAATTGGTGCGACAAACCCTGAGGAATCAGCTGTTGGGACCATACGAAAATCTTTTGCTACATCTGTTGGTGAGAATGCTATTCATGGCTCAGACAGCAATGAAAATGCGGCAATTGAGATTGCTTTCCACTTTGCTGAAAGTGAGCAGTTTTAGCGCAACACCAGTTTTGATATACAATCTTTCTCTAAGCCCTCATTAAGCATGGCAATGATGTTGTTTTTGCCATAATTCAGTTCTTCACGTAGTACAGAGGAGGTAAGGCTAACATAAAGCGTTTTTCCAACCAATTTAATCGAAGTGGTATAAGCTTGTACTCCAGCACCCATGAGTTCAGCCCACAACGCCGCTAACTTGACGTTATCAAGGCCTTTTTCTAGCTTATTTGTAGCCGTAAACTGACGTAATACGTCTTCTATTGGTTGCGGTTCATCTTTTCGTGTGCTCATGGTTGGTATTTAGTATAATAAAAAACGACACCTCGTGCATCTTTTAGTCTTAATTTGTCAGCTGTTAATGCCGTGATTTCTTCTTGCCAACTTTCTTTTTGTTTGTTGTAGGTAATAATGCATTTATTTTCCAGAAATGCAATATTGAAGGGAACAAAGTCATTTGAACCGTTGAATTGCTTGTTAAAAAAGGGTTTTAGTTTTTTTCTAATCCCATTTTGCTCGTCAAGTTTAAAAAAATCAACATCAACAGTGGCTTTGAATAGTTTTTCTTCGCCACTTGGCGAAACTGCTTTATCTATGCGCCAATAGCCATTAAGTTGATCTAGACCCGAAGGCTTTACATTGGATACACAGCCCATCAAAAGCAAACAAAATAAGGGGAATACAATTCTCATAGATGATGTAGCTGGAATGCTTGTTCTGTTTTTTTTATTACTGCTTCTGTTCGTTCGGGATGGGTATCGGTAATAAATAGTTGACCAAATGACGATTCGTGGACCAGGTTGATGATTTTAGAAACGCGCACATCGTCTAGCTTGTCAAAAATATCATCTAGGAGCAGTAGGGGGGTCACAGCCGTACTTTGTTTTAACATATCAAATTGCGCCAATTTTAGTGCGATTAACAACGATTTGCGTTGGCCTTGGCTGCCAAACTTCTTGATGGGATATCCGTCAATTTGAAAGACCAAATCGTCTTTATGAACACCCACAGTACTAAATTGTGCCATGCGATCTTGGGTAGCTGCATTTTCAAGAAGCTTCTCAAAATCTTCATCTAGCAGTTGACTATGATATGATACACTTACATTTTCTTCGGCACCACTTATGGCAGCATACCTTTTTTTAAATAACGGTTCAAAGGTAGATAGGTATTCCATTCTAGTTTGGTGAATGGGTGAACCTAGGGATACCAATTGGGCGTTGTAAATTTCTAATGTTTCATTTACTCCCTGACCATAGCCACCCATTTGTTTTAGTAGGGCATTGCGCTGTTGCAGTATTTTTTGATACTGAATAAGCTGATGTAAATAGGTTTTGTCAGCCTGACCAATCAGATGGTCAATAAAACTTCTTCGGGTTTGGCTGCCTTCATTGATCAAGTCTACGTCAGCGGGTGAAATCATTACAGTGGGTAGTAGGCCGATGTGTTCTGATAGCTTTTTGTATTTCTTACCGTTGCGAACAAACGTTTTTGAGGCTTCGCGCTTGAGTAAACATTCAATACGCTCTATGCGTTCATCACGCTCAAAGTGCCCCTCAATACGCATAAAGTCCGCCTGATGTTGAATGGTATGCGCATTTACAGCAGAAAAATAGCTGCGTCCCATCGCCAAATGGTAGATCGCATCTAGCGTATTTGTTTTTCCTTTTCCGTTATTTCCAACAAAACAGTGGATAGGCGCATCGAATGTATAACGCGCATCGTACACATTTTTGTAGTTGGTAATTTCGAGGGCGTTAAGCCGCAAACTGCTCATAAAACAACATATATTTAAGAAGCATCCAAAATAAACATTTTGGTGGCAAGGTGTATTGGAATAAAAATTTTATTTTTGCAACCATAACATTATAAAATGGCGACTTACAAAAAACGCGGAGGTAAACCAAAAATGCCTCAACAACAAGCACCAGAGCAAGAGAGTGTAACAGCTGAAGTATTTTCAACACTTGACACTTCTGCAGGTCGTGCGGAGGCTTGGGTCTCTCGAAATCAGAACTATATTCTGTCTTTTATCGGCCTAGTTGTCGTGGGCGTATTTGGCTATTTGGGCTATGAAAGCTATGTGGTCAAGCCCATGCAAGAGGAATCTACAAACCTTATGGCACAGGCGCAATCTCACTTTAATGAAGCTTTGGAAGATCCAACCCTGCAAGATTCTCTATTTGTACTCGCTCTTGAAGGAGACGGAGTAAGCCCTGGATTTATTGAAATCATCAATAGTTATGGTGGTTCTGCGGCTGCTGAAATAGCTACATACAATGCGGGTATGATATACCTTAAGCGAGGAGAATATGACCTTGCCATTGACTATTTAGAAGATTTTTCGGCTAACGATCCTGTGCTTGGCGCACTTGCCCTTGGCGGTATCGCAGATGCATTTACAGAGTTAAACCAACTGGAGGATGCGCTAGGCTATTACCGAAAGGCAGCGAATTATGCTGATAACGATTTGACAACACCTCGTTTTTTACTTAAAGGGGCTCAGGTGGCTTTGAGCTTAGGTGCTAAGGCTGATGCAGCTGCATTGCTAGAAACCCTAGCTTCTGACTATGCAGAAACCCCTCAGACTGCTCATGTCGAGGTGCTATTAGCACAAGCCCAAAACTAGTATGGCGACTGCTCAACACGGTCCATTAAACTTAGATGCAGTGCCTAGCGCTGCAGCTCTTCGAATTGCCGTTGTTGTTTCTGAGTGGAATGCCGAAATAACTGCTAATTTATACGAAGGTGCCCAAGCTGTACTTCTACAAAAAGGTTGTTCTAACATTCAGCGTATAGACGTGCCGGGTAGTTTCGAACTTGTTTATGGATGTAAAGTAGCTATGGATGCAGGCTTTGATGCTGTTATTGCACTTGGAAGTGTAATAAGAGGAGAAACAGCACATTTCGACTACGTATGTGAAGCAGTAGCTTCAGGAATCAAAGATCTTAATCTTCAAGGTAAATTTCCTGTTATTTTTGGAGTACTCACCGATGATACCCTAGCCCAAGCCCAAGCAAGAAGTGGTGGAATACTAGGAAATAAGGGTGCGGAAGCAGCTGTTGCAGCCATCAAGATGGCAACACTTGCTATTTAAAATACTTTAAGGGAACCCACAGCATACCAAAACATTCCCCTTTTGTTTTGCCCAGATGTTTATGGTGGATTTTGTGCGCTCGTCGTACGCCTCGTGCGTAGCTGTTGTTGGCATTGCGCCATATTTTAAAACGCTGATGAATAAAGATGTCATGGACCATAAAGTAAGCCAACCCATAGGCAAATATCCCGATGCCAATGGCTAGTCCTGGTGTAAAACCATATTCTCCCCAAAAAACAACACAGCCCACACTTACCACGGCATAAAAGATAAAAAAGAGGTCATTACGCTCAAACCAAGAATTGTGATCTTTGTGGTGGTGGTCTTTGTGAAGTGACCATAAAAAACCATGCATGATATACTTATGGCTAAACCACGCCATAAATTCCATAGTGAAAAACGTTAGAAAAAATATACCAATTTGGGCAATCAGGGACATGTCGGTGAGTTATAATAAATTGAATTGATACCGAATAAATGAACGTGCTAACACATCTACCTTTTGGTAATTCGGCACGCGAATTCTCTTGGACTTTATCTGAGTTGAAGGCGTTTTTTTAAGTTTTTTAAGCAGACGTAAATAATACTTATATGCGGTATAGACTCCAAATTTAGCCTCATCTGGCAATTGAAAAATGCCTTTTAAGCCAGCGCTGAAGTCAGCTTCAATTTCTTCGATTATAGTCTGTTTTGAATTTTCATCAAAAGCGTTCATGTCAACATTTGGAAAATAGGAGCGCTCTAACTGATCATGATCCGCTTTTAGGTCCCTTAAGAAATTAACTTTCTGAAAAGCCGAGCCTAAACGCATGGCAGCATCTTTCAACACGTCGAATTGTGCATCATCTCCTTTGACAAAAACTTTAAGACACATCAAACCTACTACATCAGCAGATCCGTATATATATGCTTTGTACTCTTCGTCACTTAAATAGCTTTTCTTTGATAAATCCCATTGCATACTTTGCATAAACGCATTAATGTATTCGCGGTCAATATTATAGCGATGAACTGTTTCTTGAAAGCTGTTTAAAATAGGGTTTAGGCTTATCCTATCAGTCAAAGCTTGTTTTAGCGATTGCTCAAAACGTGCAAATAATTCAGCTTTATTATAATCGTGAAAAGTATCCACGATCTCATCGGCAAAACGGACAAAACCATAAATGTTGTAGATGTCTTGCCGGATTTCGTTAGAGAGGATACGTGTTGCAAGAGAAAAGGAGGTACTGTATGATTCAGTAACGATTTTACTGCTTTGATGGGAAACTTGATCGAATAGCGTTTTCATATTTTTTGCCTTGATGCTTGTAAATATAAAATAATTATCGTGTCAAATGACCTGTGGGCAGAAAATGTTTATTTTCTGCTAAACAACGTTCAAGGCGTAAATCACATCATCAATAGATCTGAACTTACGTATTTTGTCAGGCATTTCATCTGATATGAATTGAACTTGATACCCTAAAATCCATAACTCACTGTCAATATTTTCAATGATTTCTGAATTAAAAGTGTTTAAATAAGCTTTGATTTTGTCCTGCGTTGGTTCAATAGTGAAATAGGTGATGAATGTAATGGGCTCTCCTATATCCACTAAATTATTTAAACTTTCGATTGGAACAGATTGACCTAAGAACACACATTGAAAGCCATTGTTTAGAACTTCGTATTGTAGATACAATAGCCCTAACTCGTGGATTTCATTATCCGGTAAGAATAAAACAAACCTGCGATCTGTTCTGCGAGTGGATTTTTGCTGTAACTCCTCACACATGGCGTGAATTTTTTGTTTCACTAAACTCGTAATAAAGTGTTCGTGAGATGGGCTGATAGAATTGGTTTGCCACAACACACCCAATTCATTCATTAATGGAACAAATGCGTTTTTAAATACTTCACTAAATGTAAACTGCTCGAGTAAATCATTGAAGGTTTTGGTAAACAATCTCTGATCGAAATTGATCATGGCTAGCTTAAATAAGCCTATGGACCAATCATCTGCATTTTTGTTAATGGTAAGTTTGTGCACATTCTCAGTTATCTCTTGCGAACTGAGTGAAGCGATTTTGGAAATTTTATACCCATTGTTGTATAACAGGGTAACATTCAGAAGTTTCTGTAGGTTCTCAAGATTATAGAGGCGTATGTTGGTGTCGGTTCGTTCGGGCTCAAATAGATTGTATCTCTTTTCCCAAATACGAATGGTATGTGCCTTGATACCTGAGAGGTGTTCTAGGTTTTTTATACTAAAACTGTTTTTAACGCGATCCATTTGTTTAATGTTTATACGTACATACTTAAACAAAACTACAAAAAATTATTTATAAATCGCTGAATATAAAAGAAATGAGAAAGTGCGCACGAGAGGAATCGAACCTCCACGGGATTTAACTCCCACTAGGCCCTCAACCTAGCGCGTCTACCAATTCCGCCACG
>JBDQNA010000156.1:0-2648 GCA_040261965.1 Flavobacteriaceae bacterium | reverse complement strand
TTACATAAGCTCTTAAAAAAGCAATCAACTGCCGCTGTCCTGTTGATAGCATTCCTCCGCGTTCTTTCACATTAAAATGATAGCCATCTGGAAGGCTGGAAATAAAATTGTGAACGCCTATTTTTTTGGCAGCTACAATTACATCGGCTTCTGAAATGGAAGTATCCCACAAGGTAATATTGTTGTAAATAGAATCGGCAAAAAGAAAAACATCTTGCAGCACCACACCAATTTGTTTACGCAACCAAGAACGATCAAAGTCCTCAATATTTACGCCATCTAAGGTTACTTGTCCACTGTCAATATCATAAAAACGGCTTAGAATGTTGATAAGCGTGGACTTGCCAGCACCCGTGGCACCAACCACTGCTACTGTTTCCCCAGGCGCCATATTGAACGATATTCCATGCAGAACCTTTTCATCTTCTTTGTAAGAAAACGTTACGTTTTCAAAAGCAACATTACCAGAAATTTCATTGTTGGGAATACTGCCATTATTTGAAATCGATTCCTGTGTGTCGAGTACTGCCATAACACGACGAACCGCCACCATACCCATTTGAAGGGTATTAAACTTATCCGCAATTTGACGTAACGGACGAAATAGCATTTGTGACAACTGAATAAACAAAAAGATAATTCCCAGTGTTATTCCCGACGAACCTGCAATGACATTGAGTCCCCCAAACCAAACAAGAAGTCCAATGGTAATCGAAGTAGAAAGTTCTGCAATGGGAAAGAAAATAGAGTTGTACCAAACGGTTTTCAACCACGCTTTGCGGTGTTTGTTATTGATCTCTTTAAATGCAGCAGACTCTATACTTTCACGACCAAACAATTGAACGATGCTCATGCCCGAAATACGTTCTTGTACAAAACTATTCAGGTTGGCTACTTGAGTACGCACCTCATCAAAAGCCGACTTCATGGCTTTTTGAAATTGTCTGGTTGCAAACAAAATTAATGGTAATACGGCAAAGACAATAATCGAAAGCTTCCAACTAACGGCCCACATCACCACAATAACCACGACCATCTTTAATAGGTCTGCAATAATCATAAACAAGCCTTGGCTGAAAATTCCAGAGATGGTTTCGATATCACTTACCACACGCGTAACCAAACGCCCAACCGCTGACTTGTCATAATAAGCCATTTTAAACTGTATCATATGACGATAAAGTGTATTACGCAAATCATAAATAACGTGTTGTCCAAGCCAGTTGGCGTAATAGATAAAGACAAACTGAAAAACAACTTCAAGCACCAAGGTCAGGACCATTAGGGCAATAAGAAGCAACATACCATCATAGTCTTTTAAGGTAATATAATCGTCGATGGTAATTTTGAGTAGATAGGGACTTAGGGTAGAAAAACCAGACAACAAAACCGCAGAGACCAACACCAATATAAATGTGATTCGGTAAGACTTTGCAAAAGAGAGAAGTCGCTTGAACAAGCTTACATCTAAAATGCTGTTTGAGTCTTTTTTATCCATTTGTTTCAAAGATAGTGTTTGGATATTGAACTTGCGTCAAAAACAAACCCTGTGCGGGTGCTGAGCTTCCAGCTTTGGTTCTGTCCTCACTGTTTAGTATTGCTTGAAAATCAGCTAAACTAGATTTACCCGTGCCTACATCCAGCAGTGTTCCGACAATGGCACGAACCATATTGCGTAAAAATCGGTTAGCCGAAATGTGAAAAATCCATTCCGAATCTGATTGCGCCCAATAAGCCGCTGTAACCTTACAATCATAGGTTTTTACATCTGTTTTGGAACGAGAGAAACATTTAAAATTGGTATGGCTTAACAGTAATTTGGCTGCAGCATTCATGGCGTCCCAGTCAAGTGGAACCGTAAAGGTATAGGCCAACTCATGAGCAAATGGATGTTTAAATTGAACCAAGTGGTAGGCATAACTCCGTGATATTGCATCAAAACGTGCGTGGGCATCTGCTTTTACAGGATGAATACTTGTAATGGCAATATCCTGTGGAAGAAATTTATTTAGCCGATGCGCAAGTTGTTTGACCGCGTCAGTACTAAGCGACAAATCAAGATGTGCAAACATCTGCTTGGCATGTACGCCCGTATCTGTTCTACCGGCTGCTAGCACAGCCGTTTCTTTACCCAACAAAGTACTTAGAGCATCCTCCATTTGCTGCTGTACTGTTGAAGCATTGGGTTGGCGTTGCCATCCGTGATATGCAGTTCCTTTATATGAAAACTCTAAAAAATAACGCAAAGGTGTAATTTTGTACAAAGATGATGAAAAAGATATTGTTGCTTTCAGATACGCACAGTTTTTTAGACCCTCGGGTTTTGGGCTATGCCGAGGCCGTCGATGAAATTTGGCACGCGGGCGATATTGGCGCATTTGAAGTAACAGATGCCTTAGAAAAAATCAAACCTCTTAGAGTCGTGTACGGCAATATTGACAATGCACGCATAAGAAGTCAATTTGATGAATCCTTGTTCTTTACTATCGAAGGGCTACGTGTATTTATGACCCATATTGGCGGAAAGCCGCCCCGTTATGCAAAAGGCATTAAAGAAAAACTAGCGCATTTAAATCCAGATGTATTTATTTGTGGTCATTCCCATATTCTCAAGGTTGCTTATGATAAGAAACAGGAGCTGCTATTTA
>JBDQNA010000021.1:0-11118 GCA_040261965.1 Flavobacteriaceae bacterium | reverse complement strand
CCCTTAGGAAATGTTCATTTAAATACTGGTAAACGAATAAAAATACATTTAGTACTACTAGTACTCAAAGTAATGAATTTTCATCAAAAACAATGGGGTTTACGCTAATTTTACAGCGTAAAAAATGGCAGGCTCAAATCCTGCCACCCAGATAAAATAAATTGGGATTTCTTTGATATAATCAAGGTGTCCCAATTATTCTACCGATTATCATTCGGGATGTGGCGCAGCCTGGTAGCGCACACGCATGGGGTGCGTGGGGTCGCAGGTTCAAATCCTGTCATCCCGACAAGCAGATGCCTAGCTTCTAAGAAGTTGGGCGTTTTTATTTAAAATAGAGTGAAGCTGTGCTTGAGCGAAAAGCATAAATAAAAACCCCTTTGTGCGGCAGCACAGGCATCTATTTGCAATCCATGCGATGTAAAAGGAAGCTATAAATCCTATCATTCCGACTTTTTTTTAAAACATCTTCTTATAACATTTTACATATCCCGCGTTATTTTCAATACTTTTAACCCCGTGAGCTTTACTGCGCCATATGATCAATAAAAATTACGATATACTTATTGTAGGCGGAGGTGCTGCTGGTTTTTTTTCAGCAATCAATACTGCCCAAAAAAATCCGAAATTAAAGATTGGTATTTTAGAGCGCGGAAGCAACGTGTTGTCTAAAGTAAGAATTTCTGGAGGTGGACGCTGCAACGTAACCCATGCCGAGTTTGAACCAAAGCCCCTATCATCAAATTATCCAAGAGGTCAGAAAGAATTATTAGGGCCTTTTCATGCCTTCATGACAGGTGATACCATGCAATGGTTTGAGGAACGAGGTGTTCGCTTAAAAATTGAAGCAGATGGACGCGTATTTCCAGAATCCAATTCCGCTCAGACTATTATTGATTGCTTTACATCAGAAGCTGATAAATGCAATATTGATGTATTGCTTAACCACTCAGTTCAAGGCATTAGGGTTTCTAATAAAAGATGGGAACTCGCAACTCCCAAGGGAACTTTTAGTGCCGAAAAAATACTCATTGCAACAGGTAGCAGCCCAAAAATATGGACACTACTAGAGGAATTGGGGCATCAAGTTGTAACGGCTGTACCCTCATTATTTACGTTTTCCATTTCTGATCCTCGTTTAAAATCAATCCCAGGAGTTGTAGCGAAACACGTTGAACTGGCCGTCAACGACAGCACATTAACTTCATCTGGCCCGTTGCTAATTACGCATGCTGGCATAAGCGCCCCGTCTGTTCTCAAATTATCAGCCTACGGAGCTATTGAACTAGCAAAACGAAACTATAATTTTGATTTGACCATTAATTTTATTGCACAAGATTTCACAACTTGTTTGCGAGAATTAGTGCACCAAAAAAATGAAAGCCCAAAAAAATTAGTCCGTAAATCTGCATTGTTTGGCTTGCCAAAACGCTTATGGGAACAGCTCGTCATTGGAGCTGATTTTCAAACTGACATCAAATGGGCAGAAACGAATCAAAAGCAACTTCAAAAATTAGCCACTCAGCTAACTTCTGCAGTATTTAAGGTAACGGGCAAAAGCACCTTTAAAGAAGAGTTTGTAACAGCTGGAGGTGTAGCACTCAAAGAAATTAACTTCAAAACCTTTGAGAGTAAGATTCATAAAAATTTATTTTTCGCAGGTGAAGTCCTCAATATTGATGCTGTCACAGGTGGCTTTAATTTTCAAAATGCTTGGACAGGGGCATTTATTGCCGCACAAAAAATGGGCGCACATCCCAACGCGATTTAGAATATCATAGGGTTTTTATCGTTTATGTTTCTGTTAACATTTAACAATTAAAAGAAGCAGACGATCAACAATGGAAGCTTATCTTTACAAAAACATCGATACGTGATAATTGGAATTAGTGGCGGTACAGGTGCAGGCAAAACTACCCTGGTCAATTATGCAGCAAACTTGCTGGGTAAAAACGATACACTTATACTCTCTCAAGATCGGTACTATAGGCACTTGCCAACATTGTCATTTGAAGAACGTTGTCTAATCAACTTCGATCATCCTGATGCACTTGATTTAGATTTACTCGCGGCTCATGTTATGCAACTTCAAAAGGGTAACTCAATAAAAAGCCCTGTGTATTCGTTTGAACAACACTTGCGTATGGATGACATTGAAGTTTTTCATCCAAAAAAATATATTTTAATTGAAGGGATTTTGGTGTTTGCTTATGCCCCACTTCGTGAATTATTTGACTATAAAGTATATATTGATGCTGATATTGGCAACCGTATTGAAAGACGTGTGAAGCGTGACGTAAGTACGAGAGGCAGAACAAAAGAGGAGGTGTTAGCTCGTTTCGAAAACTCGCTACACGCCATGCATAATCAGTTTATAGCGCCTTATCTAAGCGCAGCAGACATGATCATAAAAAACAATGATTTGAATTTCGCAAAAGATCAAATGTATCAGTGGATTGAAACGCTAATCAAATGAAAAAGCTTTTTAAAAACCCATGGTTTAAGTTAGCTACAAATCTGTATGCCTTAATTGGGGTATTCTTTGTTGTTTGGATGGTTTTTCTAGATTCCAATTCGCTGCTCATCTACTTTAGTCTTGAGCGTAAATTATCTGAGTTAGAAAGACAAAAAAACACCTTGGAAGAAAGTATCGCTGTAGACAGAAAAACACTCTTACAGTTGAGCGACTCCATAGAAATGGAGCGCTATGCACGGGAACGCTATTTGATGAAAAGAAAGAATGAGGATGTGTATCTCATTGAATATGCAGATACCATTAATTAATTAATTTATTAACTAAATAAAATAACATGAAACACGCAGAACAAATGTTACGGGACGATGCATTAGCAGGAAAGCTTATCGTCGTAACTGGCGGCGGAAGTGGACTGGGCAAGTCGATGACCCGTTATTTTCTAGAACTTGGTGCTAAAGTCGCCATAACTTCTCGTAATATCGAAAAGCTGGAAACTACCGCGCAGGAATTAATGGAAGCTACTGGGGGCGATTGTTATGCCGTGGCTTGTGATGTTCGCAACATTGAAGAAGTTGAGTCTATGCACCGACAAGTGTTAGAGAAATATGGACCCGTAGACGTATTGGTCAATAATGCAGCAGGCAACTTTATAGCTCCTACCGAGCGATTGTCTTCAAATGCCTTTGACACCATTTTAGATATTGTGCTAAAGGGAACAAAAAACTGTACGCTAACGTTTGGCAAGCATTGGATTAAAACCAAGCAACAAAATACCAACGTACTTAATATCGTAACCACCTATGCATTTACAGGATCGGGCTATGTAGTTCCTTCCGCCTGTGCAAAAGCAGGAGTTTTGGCCATGACACGTTCATTGGCTGTCGAATGGGCTAAGTACGGTATGCGTTTTAATGCTGTTGCTCCCGGACCCTTCCCTACCAAAGGCGCATGGGATCGCTTGTTGCCCGCGCCAATAAAAAAGAAATTTGATCCAAAAAAACGCATTCCAATTGGAAGAGTTGGGGAACACCAAGAGTTGGCCAATCTAGTTGCCTACATGGTGTCCGATTTTGGTGCTTACCTCAACGGTGAAGTAATCACCTTAGACGGAGGCGAATGGCTAAAAGGTGCAGGGCAGTTTAACAATTTGGAGCAGGTAAAAAAAACCATGTGGGACTAATTAGAGCTTGCCATTAGGAAGAAAAAATAGTTAACATAAATTTGGTATAAACTACTGCATTTTAGTAGTATTTTTACACTTCATTAGTTGAGATGGGAAACATCATTGCCATAGCGAATCAGAAAGGAGGGGTTGGAAAAACAACTACTTCTGTAAATCTTGCGGCTTCACTTGGCGTACTTGAAAAAAAGGTACTCCTTGTTGATGCTGATCCACAAGCAAATGCTACTTCTGGATTAGGTATTGAGGTAGATGCTGTTGAAAAAGGATCCTATCAAGTATTAGAGCATACCGTCACTGCCAAAGATGCTATAGTAACTACAAACTCACCAAATCTGGATCTAATACCAGCACATATTGATCTGGTTGCAATCGAAATTGAATTGGTTGATAAAACCAATCGGGAAATGATGCTTCGCAAGGCATTGGAACCAATTAAGGATGATTACGATTATATTTTTATTGACTGTGCGCCTTCACTTGGGCTCATTACATTAAATGCACTTACGGCCGCTAATTCGGTTATCATTCCCATTCAATGCGAATACTTTGCTTTAGAGGGCTTAGGTAAATTGTTGAATACCATTAAGAGCATACAGAAAATCCACAATGCAGATCTAGGAATTGAGGGCATGCTACTGACCATGTACGACTCAAGACTACGCTTATCGAACCAAGTGGTAGATGAAGTAAAAAAACATTTTGGTAATATGGTGTTTAGTACCATTATCCAAAGAAATGTAAAGCTCGGGGAAGCGCCCAGCTTTGGAGAGACAATTATTGATTACGACGCCACCAGCAAAGGTGCTTCCAGCTATTTGAAACTGGCGCAAGAACTAATCAACAAAAAAAAGTAATATGGCAAAAGCAAAAAAACGGCAAGCCATGGGACGTGGGCTATCAGCACTACTCCCAACAGATGAAAATCTTGTTCAAGGCAGTGTAGAAGGAAAGGTTATTGAACTCCCCCTTAATCAAATCGAAACCAATCCTTTTCAACCCCGAACCCAATTCAATCCAGATACTTTAGCACAACTGGCTTCGTCTATAGCTGAGCTTGGCGTTATCCAACCCATAACGGTACGCAAACTAAATGACAACCGCTATCAATTGGTTTCTGGAGAGCGACGCTTTAGGGCTTCTCAGTCCATTAATCTAAAATCCATCCCCGCTTTTGTTCGCGTCGCAAACGATCAAGAGTCGTTGGAAATGGCATTGGTTGAAAACATTCAAAGAGATGATTTAGACCCTATTGAAATTGCATTGAGCTATGAAAGGCTTATCAATGAAATTAAGCTTACACAAGAGCAAATGAGCAAACGTGTCGGAAAAAAGAGATCAACCGTTACCAATTACTTGCGTTTGTTGCATCTAGACCCCATCATCCAGTCAGGCATCAGGGATGGTTTTATAAGTATGGGGCACGGACGTGCATTACTCGGTATAGTAGACAAGCAAGAACAATTAAAGTTGTATAAAAAAATTGTTTCAAACGGAATGTCTGTAAGAGCAACAGAACAAGCGGTAAAGCCGAAAAAAGCCAAAACCGCCTGGATCCAAAATTATACAGCAAACCACCTAGATGCATTTAAAACCTTTTTCGATGCTCCCGTACAAACTACTGTGGACAAGAACGGTGCAGGGAAAATCGTCATTTCATTCGCTTCTGAAAAGGAATTTGAAAACATTCGTAAAAAACTAAACTAGTGAAGCGTTTCGCACTTTTACTTCTTTTGTCATGCGCCAGTTGTTTTATGTTTGGACAACAAATTATAGTGGACGAAATACGAAAATCAGAAAACGAAGACCCCCTCAGACCTGCAAAAGCAGCCTTTTACTCCGCAGTATTCCCGGGTCTGGGGCAAGCATACAACAAGCGTTATTGGAAAATTCCCCTTGTTTATGGAGCTATAGGAGCTTCAATATACACCTACAATCAAAATCATAAAAACTATTTACGCTATCGAAACGCCTACAAAAGAAGAATTGCTGGATATAACGATGATGAATTTCAAAGCCTTATCACAAGCACAGACCGCTTGGTAGACGGCCAAGACTTTTATAAGCGCAATAGAGATCGTTCCATGATTTTTATCTTGGGCTTTTATTTTCTTAATATCTTGGACGCCAATATTGATGCCCACTTAAAACAATACAATGTAAACAGCGATTTAACTGTAAAACCCTATTTTGATGTTGCGCCTGTGGGTGCACAACCAGTAGCGGGAATGCGAGTCGCATTAACTTTTTAATATGAAAATAGCCCTTTTAGGATATGGAAGAATGGGTAAGGCCATTGAAAGCATCGCAAAGTCAAGAGGTCATGAAATCGTTGCCATCATTGACAAGGACAACCCCAAAGACTCCTTAAATGGTGCTGAAGTAGCCATAAACTTTAGTGTTCCATCCGCTGCAGTAGCTAATATTACACATGCCTTAAACGAAGGTGTAGCGGTTGTTTGCGGCACAACAGGCTGGCTTGATAGCCGTGCGGATATCGAATCAAGGTGTGCTTCAAAAAAAGGAGCCTTTTTGTATGCTTCGAACTTCAGTTTAGGGGTAAATATATTTTTTGCGCTCAATGAAAAGCTCGCACAAATGATGGGACAGCACAAAGAATATAATGCGAGCCTAACAGAAATTCATCATACCCAAAAGTTAGATGCACCTAGTGGCACAGCCATCACGCTTGCAGAAGGTGTTTTACCATACATTGATAAAAACACGTGGGCATTGGAAGAAGATGCAAAAGAAAGAGATCTACCCATACGCGTAAAGCGCTTGCCAGACGTTCCAGGAACCCATACCGTAGATTATAACTCAACAACAGATAAAATCAGCATTGAGCATATCGCACACAATCGCGATGGTTTTGCCTTAGGAGCCGTTGTTGCCGCAGAGTGGATTAATGGCAAATACGGTATTTTTACAATGAAAGACGTTTTAAACATAACCTAAACCTCCAAATTATGACTCTATCACAATGGGCACTGTTTGTATTGCTCTGTCAAGTTCTTATGTTTGTCAAACTGTGGAAATTATACAAAAAAGCGGGCTATGCACCCTATTTAGCAGCTATACCCTTCTATAATTCCGTTATTCTACTTCGAATCATTGGCCGACCCTCTTGGTGGGTAGTCCTGTTGTATTTTCCTATTGTGAATCTGTTAATGCTCCCTGTAGTCTGGGTAGAAACGGCAAGGAAATTTGGTAAAGACTCACTAACAGACTCCTTCTTGGCTTGGGCAACCCTAGGACTATACGGTTTCTATATAAACTACGCCAGCGATGTACACTATAAACCAGAGCAATCCATTGCCCCAAAAACAAAATTTGGTCAATTTATTGGTTCAACAGTATATGCGGTGGTAATTGCTACTGTTGTACATGCTTATTTTATGCAACCTTATATTATACCGACAGGATCATTAGAAAAAACATTATTGGTAGGAGATTTTCTATTGGTTAGTAAATTCCATTATGGCGCCCGAACACCACAGACGGTAGTCTCGTTTCCTATGGTTCACGATACCATTCCATTAGTGAAAACAAGATCTTATTTAAAAAAACCACAGCTCCCCTATTTAAGACTTCCGGGGCTGCAGCAAATAAAAAGAAACGACATCGTCGTGTTCAGTTGGCCTGCAGACACCGTAAGGCAATTTTTCAAGAAAGAAGCCGGTGTTGTAAAACCCATTGACAAGAAATCCAATTATGTGAAACGCTGTGTTGCCATCCCCGGGGACACACTCAGCATAATAGATGGTATCATACACATTAATGGAGCGGAATCTAATATGCCGGACCGAGCAAAGCCCATCTTCGGTTACAGGGCTTACAATGCAAAGGGAATCTCTGCCAGAAGGCTCATCAATGCTGGTTATGACGACCTTACACGAAAGTTCTTAATCACAAACATTAACCAGCCCATACTTGATGCATTAAGACCATATTTATTGATGATAGCCAATCCAGATCCAAATAATTATCAAGTGCTTACTGGAGCTAGAGGATTACCCCTTAACATTGTTCAGCAATACCGTATTCAAGCAAAAGAGTTGTTGGAAACCCAGAAAGGCCTGTTTCTAACACTAAAAGAAGCAGAGGAGCTGCCAAATCAGCTAAAGCTAGACAGCCTAAAACGAAACATCAATACCAGACGAACCTATAACGATACTTATTTCCCTAATAATCTACGCTATAACTGGAACGAAGATCAATTTGGACCTCTTGTCATGCCCGATAAAGGGGTTACCGTAAGCTTAAACCCAAAGAATATAGCGCTTTATAAAAAGATTATTTCAGATTATGAATTTAATACTCTAGAGATTAATGGAGATAGTATAATGATTAATGGATCACCCGCAGACAGCTATACCTTTAAGCAAGGGTATTACTGGATGATGGGGGACAACCGTCACCGTTCTGAAGACAGTCGCTTTTGGGGCTTTGTACCAGAAGATCACATTGTTGGAAAACCAGTCTTCATATGGATGAGCATTGATGGTTTTATGGACGGATTTCGCAATTGGAACATACGCTGGGATAGGGTGTTTACTACCGTTGGTGGCTCAGGAAAACCCGTTTCTTATCGTTGGTATTTTGCGGCCTTTGTAGCTATTTGGCAAGGGATTGTGTGGTACAGAAGACGTTCTAAAAAAGCATAAATGAGTACCGTTGTTGCGCCCTTAGCATATACGGGCTCCATTGGCTTGTGGACGCTTATGACAACTGCACAAACGCTTATCATAGAGCAATACGATTATTATCAAAAGCAAACTCTTAGAAACAGAACGTACATATACGGAGCAAACGGAAAATTGCTGCTGTCAATTCCTGTTTTGCATCTTGGAAAAATAGGACATCAATACTACCATAGTGTTGCAATAGAAAATAGTTTTGCTTGGCAAAAACAACATTGGAAATCCATACAATCAGCCTATCGATCTTCTCCTTATTTTGAATTTTACGAGGATGATTTAGCTGTTTTTTACAACACTGCATTTTCATCGTTGTATGCCTTTAATAAAGCTTATTTTGAGTTATTACTAAAGCTTATGGGCTGGAAGCCTAGGCTTGTGTATACTCAAAGCTTTGAAGCAACTGTTGCTGCTACAGACATTAGAGGGCAAATTGAACAGAAGAACAACACTGCTGATATAGGACTCAAATACACCCAGGTATTTGAAGAAAAAAATGGGTTTATTCCAAATTTATCCATAATTGACCTGCTGTTTAATGAAGGGCCAAATACCTTGACATTGTTAAAAGGGCGTGTTTAGTTAAAAAAAACTACATTTAACACCTAAACCCCAAACAATGAAAGATCCTAAGATAATAGGTATTGGTGGTGTTTTTTTCAAAGCAAAGTCGTCAGAAAATCTTCAAAACTGGTATCAAAACCAACTTGGACTCGTGCTTAATCCTTACGGAGCTACCTTTGAAATGCGTCATTCCAAGAACCCCGAAAAAGCAAAATACATTCACTGGAATATTTTTCCCAATGACACAGCATACTTCAAACCATCTGAAAAAGACTTTATGATAAATTACCGTGTTCAAGAAATTGAAGCCTTGGTAAAAAAACTAAAGAGTATTGACGTAACCATCATTGATAAAATAAGCACCTATCCCTATGGGAAGTTTGTGCATCTTCTCGATCCTGAAAGAAATATAATAGAGCTATGGGAACCTAAAGAAGATTTTTTCGACACCCTAAAAGTGCCCACAAATAAATAAAAAAGCAGGCCATAAGCCGGATTCTGTCGTGCCTTATCATTAATCTAGGCGATACATTACTGCAACGCTCAATCCGCCTACCCTCCAACTTGGACGCGCTATCCTAAACGTTGGTTTACATGGCGTTTCACCGCATAGAGTTTACCTGGTTTCACTACAGCCGAACTGTACTTGCTTTCTGTTGCACTGGTCCTACTCTGATAAATCAAAGCGACGGGCGTTACCCGCTATGCTGCGCTATGGTGTCCGGACTTTCCTCTCCGCCAAGGCGGAGCGATAAGGAGGCCTGCGGAACAAAAATACACTATTCCACCATTTGTGTCTAATTTATCATAGGACAAAAAGGTGAGTTTGTTTATCTTTACCTCATGGGTGAATTTATAGTATCGGCTTTGAAATACAGACCACAGACGTTTACGGATGTAGTTGGTCAACAAGCCATCACACAAACCTTGCAAAATGCCATTGATTTAGGCAAAATTGCTAAGGCGATGCTTTTTTGTGGACCTAGAGGCGTAGGCAAAACCACTTGCGCGCGTATTTTTGCTAAGAAAATAAACAGTCTTGGTGCTGATATTGACCCGAATGAAGACTTTGCTTTCAATGTATTTGAACTTGATGCAGCCTCAAACAACTCTGTTGACGATATAAGAAGCCTTATTGAGCAAGTACGTATTCCACCCCAAAAAGGAAGTTATAAAGTATATATTATTGATGAAGTGCATATGCTAAGTACGGCTGCCTTTAATGCCTTTCTTAAGACTTTAGAGGAACCGCCACAACATGCCATTTTCATACTTGCCACCACAGAAAAACAAAAAATCATTCCGACTATACTGTCGAGATGTCAAATCTTTGATTTTAAACGTATCAGCCCAAAAGATGCACAAGATTATTTAAAAGTGATTGCAGGTCGTGAAGGTGTAGATGCAGAAGATAAAGCATTACACCTTATTGCCCAGAAGGCTGACGGCGCCATGCGAGACGCACTCTCCATATTTGACAGGATGATCAGCTACGCAGTTGAAAAGCTTACAGCCAAACATGTTTCGCTAAACTTAAATATTTTGGACTATGATAGCTATTTGGAAATTACCGAATTGCTACATAATGGAGATTTACACAACAGCATTTTAAGGTTCAATCAGTTGTTAGCACTAGGCTTTGATGGCTATCATTTCATTAATGGCTTATCAAAACACTTCCGGGATTTGATGATGTGTCAAAATGAAGGCACTACACAATTATTGGAGGTAGATACAGAAACAGAAGCTGCCTTTATGGCTCAAGGAAAACAAATCTCCATAGGCTTTTTGCTAGCTGCCCTTGATTTAACCAATAAATACGCTCTTCAATACAAAAACAGCCTTCACCCACATTTACAAGTGGAGCTGTGCTTGATGCAAGTGGCCTCGCTAAACGAAGGCGAAAAAAAAAACAGTAAACCCTACATAAAGCCCTTTGATGGTGATATTGTTCCAAAAAAATCAGAGTTAAAAGAGGCAGAAGCTTCTTTAACATCAGCAGAAAAGTCAGCAGAAGCCGATTTAACCCCTGCACCCGAGGCTATTATTCAGCCTAGCGAAACAGTAGAAAACCCTACAGAAAAAGCTGATGATAAAAACAAACAGACAGAAATACCCACTGACAATCCTGAAAAAGAGGAAACCATACAGTTAGACTTGTCTTCACAAGGCGTCTCAGGCTTGTCACTATCAAGTCT
>JBDQNA010000067.1:0-6666 GCA_040261965.1 Flavobacteriaceae bacterium | reverse complement strand
GGGTACAACCCCTGCCAGCAACAGAATTCCAATCGAAAAAAAGGACGCAAATATGCCAGCCACTACTACTTGATTGGCACTTTTCTGCCCAAAAATTTCAGAAATAATATCCGTGATTAAAAAGGTGATGGGATAGGGCAGTATGCCTACAGACAATTCAAAAATAGGCATTCCAAACACTTCCCAGTCAAAAGGACGCCAATAAAAAAACTTCTGAAAAATCAGGTTAGACACAACCAATGAGGTGATGAATAAGGCGGCTAAATATAAATAAAGTTTACGTGCAGCTGGCCTATGCATCTAGTTCACATTTAGCGAGTAGGGTAGGCGTGTTTGTAATCGATTTGCAGGGTTCTCAAAGGCTTTTAACCCTTGGACCCATAGGGAAATTTCAGGAGGTAATTGGGTTCTTAATTTTCCAAAAGGTCCGCCAAGAAGTCCCTCTAAAATACTTTCCAAATCGTCGTCAAATTTAGGATAGGTGGTAAGCCTGTAGTCTTCGATTTTGGCAAGTGCAGCTGCTCGTTCCAAAGCGAGGTCAAGCCCTCCAAGGTGATCTATCAACCCAATGGCTTTAGCTTCAATCCCAGACCATACCCGGCCTTGTGCAATGCTGTGTACTTCGTCTTTGGTCATGTTTCGACCCTCAGCAACTCGTGTTAAAAAGGTTTGGTATACTTGGTTGATTGATTTTTTGATTTCGTTTCTTGTGCTGTTAGGCAAAGGCTCAAAAGGGGAGTACTGCAGTGCTTGTTTGTTGGTGACTACTTGCTCTGCATTGATGCCCCAACGTTTTGATAAACGATTGACATTGGGTAACACCCCCCAAACACCAATAGATCCTGTAATGGTGGTGGGCTCCGCAACAATTTCGTGAGCATTTGCAGCGATATAGTAACCACCTGAAGCCGCCACATTACCCATGGAAACCACTACTTTTTTGGTTTTTCTTAGGTGTTCTATTTCCTCCCAAATAAGTTCAGAAGCCAATGCACTTCCCCCAGGAGAATTAATGCGTAGCACTACGGCCTTAATATTTTTCTTTTTACCGATTTTCTTGAGGGCTTTTATCATTTTTCCTTGCCCTATCATTTCAGCTCCACCCTCGCCGTAAATAATTTCACCTTGTGCATATAGCACTGCAATGCGGTTAGCCCCTTTTCCTTTTTTTCGTCCAGCTACGGACATATAGTCAGCAAAATTGCTTGTTTCGACTTCGTCTGTGTTAAAACGCGATGCTAGTTTTTCTTTATAACCTCGTCTAGTAGCAGTTCCATCGACAAGTGCAGCTGCCATAGCTTTTTGAGCATTTCCACCTGCTAGGTTATCTGCATGTTTGTTAAGTACTTCTTCACCAAGCGCGCGACTTGTAGCTATGTCACGTAGTAATGTTCCCCATATATCATCAAGGAATGACTGAATTTGAGTACGGTTTTCTTTGCTCATATAGTCATCTAGGTAGGGCTCAACAGCACTTTTGTATTTTCCGTTTCGAATAACTTCCATGCTTATTCCTGACTTTTCTTGAGCAGATTTGTAGTATAGAATTTCAGCGCTTAACCCACGTAAATCAATAGCTCCTTCAGGATGAACAAATATTGAGTCAGCAACAGAAGCGAGGTAATAATCTAATTGGCTGTAGTAGTCTGCGTAGGCATAAATAAACTTACCACTTTCTTTAAAGGCCGTTAGCGCTTTTCTAAGAGTATGCATGTTTGAAATCCCTCCTAATGCAGAAATATTTTCGATGCTTATTCCCGCCACAAGATCGTCTTCAGCTGCGTTTTCAATCGCAGGAATGATGGTGTTTAATCCATAGGCTTCAGGTTCTATTTCCAAGGCGCTTGCAAAAGAAAAGCTTTGTGGTTCTCGGTCCTGTACGGGACGATTCATATCAAGTACCAGTACTGTATTTTCTTTTAACTCAACGGCTTTACCTTCTTCATCCATAAGAGCAACAGAACCTGCGAAAAAAACAAGTATAAATACAAAAAGAAGCCCAACAGCTATAAAGGTTCCAAGGGCTGAACTGATAAGATTTTTAAAGAAACTCATAATTAAAGTAGTATACGTCCAAAGATACGGCTTTCCCAATTCTTTTCATCATTTTTGCTATATGTCAATTGTTTACATATCTACTGGGAGTAATATGGGTGATCGCTTTGGCTATTTGCAGCAGGGTGTAGATGCAGCCTCAGTTTTGGGCGATATAGTAGGGCTTTCTTCGGTTGTAGAAACTCCCGCCCTTGGTTTTGAAGGCAACCCCTTTTTAAATGCCTGCTTTGCTGTAGAAACAGACCTCGACCCTGGTATAGTGATGCAAAAGCTTCTCGAAATTGAGCAGTCGCATGGAAGGTCTCGTAAACCAGAACAAGGCTACCAAAACCGAACCTTGGATTTGGATATGATTTTTTACGATGATTTTGTAATAGATACACCACACCTCAAAGTGCCGCACCCGTCTATGGCAAAAAGACGATTTGTATTGCAGCCGCTTTCTGAAATTGCACCCAACAAGCAGCATCCGCTTTACCAAAAATCAATTCAAGCGTTACTGGAATCATGTGAAGATAACACACCGCTCAGCCTTCACGATACCCAACTGCGCCACCCCATTTATGCGCCACTAAGTTCGCATACGTTTATCTGTGTGGAAGGAATTATTGGGTGTGGAAAAACAACCCTAGCAAAAATGTTGGCGCAAAAGCTGGGTTATAAAACCATTGAGGAGCGATTTGCAGAAAATCCATTTTTACCCAAATTTTATAGGAATCCAAAACGTTATGCCTTCCCATTGGAATTATCGTTTCTTGCAGATCGATTTAACCAAATAAATGACGAGTCTGAACAACTGGATTTATTTCAGTCAGGGGGTGTGGCAGACTACCACATGAGCAAATCGCTAGTATTTGCCCAAAACACCCTGAACGAAGATGAGTACCCTCTTTTTTATCAATTGTATACGTTGATGTCTAAGAGTGCTAACCAGCCCACCCTTTGCATATATCTTCGTCAAACACCCGAGCGAGCACAGACCAATATTAAAAAACGAGGAAGGAGCTATGAACAAAATATCGGAACAGATTATTTGGAAAAATTAGCCAAAGGATACGATCAGCACCTTCCGTTTTTACAACAACGCATGCAAGTAGTGTCGGTAGATATTACGGATTTGGACTTTGTATTAAATCCCGAGGACTTGGCTCTCCTGTTAGCTAATATCAATGCGCAGTTGGGCGCAGCTGGACAAAAAAATGCCACAATACCACTCCCGCAGAAGTAGCCACATTTAAAGAGTGTTTAGTCCCTAATTGCGGAATCTCAATCGCCGCACCACAAGCATTAATTACTTCTTGCGAAACCCCCTGTAGTTCGTTGCCAATAACCAACACCAGTGTTTGATCTGCCACCGCAGTTACTTGGTCTAAAAATACTGCGCCTTTGACTTGTTCAACGGCAAAACAGTTGGCACCAGCCTCACGTAGCTTACTCACTATATCCGCAGCAGAATCTTCTTGTCGCCAAGCGACACTTTCCGTAGCGCCCAATGCCGTTTTGTGAATGTCTTTGTGTGGTGGAGTAGGTGTGATGCCACAGAGTATTATTTCTGCAATACGAAAAGCATCGGCAGTACGGAAAATAGCACCTACATTATTTCGGCTTCGGATGTTGTCGAGCACCAATACAATATTGGTTTTTGGGGCCGCTTTAAAAGCGGTTGTGCTCAACCTGTTGAGCTCTTCCATGGTCCATTTTCGCATGTGTCAAAGGTAGGGATTGTGTTTGGCTAAAAAATGTAAATTAGCTATAACTAATATTTCGCTTTGTCTCCCAAGAAAAAAACAAAAGAAACGCCTTTGATGAAGCAGTATAATCAAATCAAGGCAAAGTATCCCGACGCACTGCTGCTTTTTCGCATAGGCGATTTCTATGAGACTTTTGGACAAGACGCCGTTAAGGCAGCCCGCATTTTAGGGATTTTATTGACTAAGCGAGGCGCAGGAAGTACGAGTGAGACCGAATTAGCCGGCTTTCCACATCATTCGTTACATACGTATTTGCCCAAATTGGTACGTGCTGGGCAACGAGTTGCTATTTGTGATCAGTTAGAAGATCCAAAGCTTACCAAAAAAATTGTAAAACGCGGCGTAACCGAATTGGTGACGCCAGGAGTCACGCTAACCGATGGCGTTTTAGAAGAAAAAAGCAATAATTTTTTAGGAGCGCTGCACCTTCAAAACAACACAGTCGGTTTTGCATATTTAGATATTTCAACGGGGGAATTTCAATGGGCACAAGGTACCCTTTCTGAAATCAGCACCTTGTTACAACAGCTTGAAGTAAAGGAGTTGTTGGTTTCCAAACCACAGCGCAAGGCCATTGCAGCATTGATGGGTGATAGCCTTCCTTTTTTTGTATTAGAAGACTGGGTTTTTCAAACGGAATACACTGCAGAAAAGCTGATGCAACACTTTGGTGTCAAAACCCTTAAGGGCTTTGGCTTTGACGGTGCTGACTTAGGCATGATTGCTGCAGGAGTCGTGCTTCATTATTTGTCTGAAACCGAACACGCCAAGCTTGGTCATTTGGTACAACTCAAACACCACAACCCAAAGCAACAGGTTTGGATGGATCGCTTCACGGTAAGAAATTTAGAGCTTATTTCACCCAACGCTCCAGAAGCCATAACCCTTTTGGAAGTGATGGATCACACAGCTACGGCCATGGGCGGCCGCTTGTTGCGCCGTTGGATTACAGCACCCATAACCGATGTAGCTCTCATTGAAAAAAGATTGGATGTCGTTCGCTTTTTTAAGGAACACCCGGGACTTCATCAACAGGTTTTGTCCTGTCTTAAACAGGTTACGGACATAGAAAGACTGGCCGCCAAAGTAGCTACGGGACGTATTAACCCAAGAGAAGTAAACGCATTGCGTCTTGCATTGATGCAAACCACTACTATAACTGGGTTGTTGTCCGATGCAGATCCGGTGGCTCCTTTATTGGCTACTATAGACGAAAGTCAGGCTATTACAAATCACATAGGCACTTGGCTTGCTGCAGAAGCTCCTACTCAGTTGGGAAAAGGACAGACCATTGCCGCGAGCGTTTCTGCTGAATTAGATGAGTTGCGTGCATTAGCACAAGGTGGTCGCAATACTTTGGATGCCATGTTGGAACGCGAATCAGCACGTACGGGAATTCCATCACTCAAAATCGCATTTAACAATGTATTTGGATATTATATAGAGGTGCGTAATTTGCATAAGGACAAAGTGCCTGAAGACTGGGTTCGCAAACAAACCTTGGTCAATGCAGAGCGTTATATCACGGACGAACTAAAGACCTATGAAACAAAAATTCTAGGTGCTGAAGAGCGTATTGCTGTTTTGGAACAGCAACTTTTTCAGGAGCTAATCGTTTATTTGACCCCACACATTCAATCGTTTCAAAACACGGCCCGTGGTATTGCACAGCTAGACGTATTACACGGTTTTACTACCCTGGCTATCAAAGAAAACTATTGCCGCCCTGAGTTTATAACCCATACCTCACTTGAGATTGTTCAAGGTCGTCACCCTGTTATTGAGCAGCAGTTGCCCCCCGAAAGCCCGTATATTCCAAATGATGTATATCTTGATAATGACACCCAGCAAATCATCATGATTACAGGTCCTAATATGTCGGGTAAGTCTGCTATTTTGCGACAAACAGCCCTAATTGTCTTAATGGCACAAATGGGAAGTTATGTGTCTGCTTCAGAAGTGCGTCTGGGAGTTGTAGACAAGCTCTTTACGCGTGTGGGTGCCAGTGATAATATTTCTAAGGGGGAATCAACCTTTATGGTAGAAATGCATGAAACGGCAGCTATTATGAATAATATATCGGCGCGCAGCTTGATATTATTAGATGAAATTGGACGCGGGACCAGCACTTATGACGGGATTTCGATTGCTTGGGCATTGGCCGAGTTTGTACACGAACACCCGACTCATCCCAAAACACTTTTTGCCACCCATTATCATGAATTAAATGAAATGTCATCACAATTTGATCGGATAAAGAACTTTAATGTTTCGGTACAGGAAACGGCTGATGATGTATTGTTTTTACGCAAGTTAGTACCGGGAGGAAGTGCACATAGTTTTGGCATACACGTTGCCAAAATGGCCGGGATGCCCAGGTGGATTTTGGAACGCGCTAACGAGATGTTACAGCAATTGGAGGCCTCTAGGCAGGCAGCTGAATCGGGTGAAGATCCCTTACAGCTAAGCATGTTTCAGTTGGACGATCCCTTATTAGAAGATTTACGCAAACAAATATTGGATTTAAACATTAACGAATTGACACCCGTTGAGGCCTTAATGCAGCTTAACGACCTCAAAAGAAAACTAAGCAAATAGTATTGCGTAGAAAACATAGATTTTCTTACATTTGCGTTCCAATTGCGAAAGTAGCTCAGGGGTAGAGCATCACCTTGCCAAGGTGAGGGTCGCGGGTTCAAATCCCGTCTTTCGCTCTTTTTTTGCTCGAGTGGTGGAATTGGTAGACACGTTGGACTTAAAATCCAATGAGCAGTAATGTTCGTGCGGGTTCAAGTCCCGCCTCGAGTACACTCCGGGATAAATCTTCTTTTTTAGATTTATCCTTTTTTTTATTTTTTCG
>JBDQNA010000024.1:0-10824 GCA_040261965.1 Flavobacteriaceae bacterium | reverse complement strand
TGGTACTTGTGCTTGCCCCATGCGGAAGATTAAAGTTAATACTCATACAAAAGGGCTTGTCTTCTGGTAGCCCACGTAAAAAATGTTTTGCCCCCGCAAGTTTGTATTCATTGCTCAGAAAGTCTGCTGTTCCTTCTTGAAGTATTTCTATTTGAGTATCGCTTTGAGCACCATTAAAAATGGCATGTCTGTTTTTGGGATAAAACGTGAGATGTCCATGGCCTGCATACCAGTAATCAAAAGATGCTTCCATCACGCCCGATTTATATCCTCCAGCCCCTATAGGAACGTGGTTTTTCCCGATGTATCCTGTATAATAGCCGTTTTTCCGTAATACAACTGGGTACGAATCCTTCCACGCATCCTCTGCCACACTTGTTCCAGAATTAAAATTAACCCCATGCTTTCGCTCAAATTGACTTAAAAAAATGGATGCCCTGCTAGGCGTACAGATAGCACTCGTTACATGAGCATTCGTAAATAAGATACCATCAGAAGCTAATTTGTCTAAATGAGGAGTTTGAATTAATTCATTTCCTGTAGCGCCCAGCAAATCATAGCGGTGGTCATCTGTTAAAATAAATATTATGTTCGGCTTTTTTTCTGAATTTTTTTGCGCAAAAACAGTTGCGTAAAACGAATGAAGGATTAATAGTAAAATAAAACATCCTAAAAAATAGGGGTAGCGATGGGGTTTGCCATAAATATTTTTTTTAATCATACTTAGCTTGTTCTTTCTTAGAAAGTGACTTTCTTCTGTATTCGCGAGTATCGGCTTCTTCTTTTCTAACATTAGCCATGTGTGGGTCAGTCCATTGGGGTGTGGATAACTCGTCGTTCCAATGCTCATACAAATTAACTAATTGTGCTACAACTTCTGAATTTTCTGATGAAATATCCCTAATCTCTTGATGATCTTGATCCAAGTTAAAAAGCATTGTTTTGTTTTTATAGGCACTTTTCACCAGCTTATATGCTCCTTTTCTAACAGCGTATTCTTTGCCATTGGCTACACGCCAATACAATGCCCGCTCTGCCAATGTTTTTCCATTAAAAGATAAATAAGGTAATAAATTAATACCATCTAATTTGTCATTGGCACCTCGCTCAACCCCAGCTGCAGCCATAAAAGTGGTAAATAAATCAAGTGATATAACAGGTTCGTTAAATGTCTTTCCACGGGGCAGTTTTGCTGGCCAAGAAATGGCAAACGGAACACGAATTCCTCCTTCAAATAACATGCCTTTATGTCCTCTGTATGGACCGTTATTTGCCGCGTCTAAACGCCCCCCATTATCACTTAGAAAAACAATTATGGTATTGTCTCGAATATTCATTTCGTTGAGTAGGTCAACAATTTGACCAACTCCTTTGTCAATTCCAGCAATCATGGCACCATACACACTTCTTTTTCCAAACTCAATATGAACTGTTTTTTCTAAATACTCTAGCGTTGCGTGATCTGGGCTATGCGGGGCATTATAAGATAAAAACATAAAAAAAGGCTTTGTGCCATTATCTTTAATGTTTGCAAGGGCTTCCTTGGTAAAGTCATCCGTTAAATAGGTGAGCGTATTTGGGTTAATGATGGCATCGTTTCGCTGTATATGCATGCGCCCTTCCTTTTGTGGAACCCCCCAAAAATTCATATTTCCTCCAGAAAAACCAAACCAGTTGTCAAAGCCTCTATGGTGCGGTAAAAAAGATGGATGATCGCCTAAATGCCATTTTCCAATAGCGTAGGTGGCATATCCTGCCTCTTTCATTTTGTCTGAGATAAAGATCTCATCTAAGGGAGTTCCCATAGTTTCGTTTTTTGGCGCAAAGGGAACATTATGCTCATGTCCAAACCGCTGTTGATAACGGCCAGTCATGAGCCCAGCACGGGAAGGACTACAGTAGGGATGCGATACATAGCCATTGGTAAATACGATTCCCTCATTGGCTAGTGCATCAATATTGGGGGTAAGTATATCCTCCGATCCATTAAATCCAACGTCTTTATAACCTTGATCATCTGTTAAAACCAAAATGATATTAGGTAAAATACCCTCCTGCTTTTTAGAAGTAGTTTGTTGGGTACAGCTAATGATCAAAAGCGCAAACAGCAACACTACCTGTGGTTTCATTTGTCCAGAGTTATTTTAAAAAGATTTCAATAACAGGGATTTCCACCTCAGGCTTGCGAACTGGAATATTTATGGTCAGATCTTTGTTTTCATCATCTTGTTCATCATCTAGCCAAGCCCCTTTTTTTGAACCTATCTTCAGTTCCGATGCATCATTCAAAATTTGGGCATACTTAACTTTTCCGGCTAAACCTGGAAGGGATAATGTTTTAAACGGCCACTCCAACACATGTACATATAGCCTATTTGTTTTAGGATTATAA
Source organism: Flavobacteriaceae bacterium (assembly GCA_040261965.1). Classification (GTDB taxonomy): domain Bacteria; phylum Bacteroidota; class Bacteroidia; order Flavobacteriales; family Flavobacteriaceae; genus UBA7446. Next base: position 8,432 of record JBDQNA010000024.1, on the reverse strand, counting down.
GTTAAAAGACAGTTATCTGGCGTTTCAAACTCCTCTGGTGCCGCGGTGCACCCATATATTGAACGACTGTTATATTTCATCCATTGATGTGTAGCCTCAAGGCGTTCAACAGCTTCATCTTGAATAACGCCACGGGCAGTTGGCCCTACGTTTAAGAGCAAATTTCCGCCTTTGCTCACTGTCTCAATTAACATAACAATTGTTTGTCTACTACTTTTCCAGGAATACTGGTCTCTGTGATAACCCCATGAACCAGAAAAAGTTTGACAAGTTTCCCACGGGACTTTTTCTCCTTGGTAGGTAACCCAGTTTTTAGGCATAAACTGTTCTGGACTTTTATAGTCCCAACCCCCTTCTTTTTCTAAATCTAATCGATCATTGAGAATAATATTTGGCTGAAGTTTCCGAATTTGCTTGTAAAGTGCTTCGGAATTCCAATATGATTTCCCCTTGCCATTTTTTTTATGTGGATAAGAAAAATCTGCAAACAAAACATCAATTCGACCATAGTTAGTCATAAGCTCTGTAATTTGATTCATAAGAAAACCTTGAAACTTCTTCTTGTCTCGATTTTTATCATTTGCTATTTCTTGCTGATTGTTCCGCTCTGGGTGTATGTGTTCGTTAACCAGAAAATCAGGATGATGCCAGTCAATTAGGGAGTAGTATAATCCAATCCGGATGCCCTCAGCCCTAAAGGCATCAATTAATTCTTTTAAAAGATCTCTTCCTATGGGTGCGTTGGTTACTTTATAGTCAGAGTATTGTGTATCATACATTGAAAACCCATCGTGGTGCTTTGCTGTAAAAACAACATACTTCATCCCAGCATCTTTGGCGAGCTTAGCCCATTCTTTGGGGTTATACAAGTCCGGATTAAAATATGCTACATATTTTTCATAATCCTTTTTAGAGATTTGTTCTTTACTCATTACCCATTCGTGACGTGCAGGCAAAGCATATAAGCCCCAATGAATGAACATGCCAAATCGCGCTTCACTCCACCACTGCATACGCGCAACTTTGTCTGCTTCCAGACCAAAATCTTTAACACTTTGTGAAACTGAAAGAGTAGAAGTTGACAAGCATAATATTATAAGAATTCTTAGGTGCTTCATGCGTTTATTTTGATAAAAAGCAAATGTAATTTTCTTCTATAAAAAACATAAGCTCAGATGTTCCATGTTTTACTACAAATGTTTATAGGCGTACATAGATTTAGTATTTGAGTTTAAAACATAGGCAATACCTGTGGCATTTTAGCTGTTGCTGTTCACATCAATTATCAAAATTGGGTCACTTAGCTTTTTAGATAAACACTAATGTTCTTTTATACTCTAGCTTATATTTAGTACTAAAAATTAGTTTGTTCAGCTTTAGAAATTGAGGGATTAATGGTGTCCTACAGCAGTTAAGCATTAAACCAATTGATCAACATATTTGAGCGAAATGCGATCCCAATTAAAGTTGAGATAAACCATTACAGATTAAAACAGTTTTTTCGATTTTCTTTCTTTATGTTAGAATTAAGTACCTATTGCTATTAGAGCATATGCATCTTTACACTCCATAATATGGAGATAATTTAGTTGAAGTAAGTTACTATAGATTTCTTATTTTCTTTTCCCAAGCCCAAGCAGATGCCACGGCTTCGTTTAAGCTGCGTTTGGTTTTCCAACCCAAGACTTCATTGGCTTTTGAAGTATCGGCATAGGCCGCAATCACATCTCCAGCACGTCTCTTTCCGATTTCATATGTTAGTTTTTGACCTGATACTTGCTCAAAACTTTCAATGACTTCTAACACGCTACTTCCTTTACCTGTCCCCAAGTTGAACACTTCATAGGCATCTGTGCTTTTACGTCCTAAAATGCGTTCTAAGGCCACCACGTGTGCCTCTGCCAAATCCACTACGTGTATATAATCTCTGACGTTGGTACCATCTGGGGTAGGGTAGTCGTTTCCGAAAACGGTAAGTTTTGGATAAAGCCCTGCTGCAGTTTGGGTGATAAAAGGCACTAAATTCTGCGGTTTTCCAAGGGGTAGTTCTCCAATCGCAATAGAAGGATGCGCGCCAATTGGATTAAAATAACGAAGTGAAATTACCCTAAAGTCTTCAAGTGCCTTGACAGTGTCCACCAAGATTTCTTCCCCCACTTGCTTTGTGTTGCCATAAGGAGACATGGCGGGTTTCACTGGCGAGCTTTCTGAAATAGGAAGCTCGGTAGCTTCACCATATACTGTACAAGACGAACTGAAAATAAAGGGAATGGGTTTGCTTGAGTTTTCAATTTCTGCCAGTAAATTTAGCAATGATCCAAGGTTGTTTTGGTAGTAAGCAATGGGTTTCTCAACGCTTTCTCCTACGGCCTTTGCGGCAGCAAAGTGAATGATCCCCGTGATGTTGTGGGATTTAAAAACCTCTGCAACGCCCAAACTATTTTGGAGATTTAATTCTTTAAATTTTGGGCGTGTCCCGCTTGCTCTTTCAATGCCTTCTAGCACCTCAAGGGTTGAATTGGACAAGTCATCAACAAGTAGTACTTCGTACCCTTTTTCATGTAGTGCTACTACGGTGTGAGATCCTATAAAACCCAGTCCACCTGTTACTAAAATCATATGCTAATATTGAAACACAAAAGTATGCATTTCTCTTTAGCCTTCTTTTTCCTTATTTACCCATAAATTCACTTTGTTTTCCAATAATGCTAATGGAATACAGCCTGATTCCAATATTACGCGGTGAAATGCTTTAATATCAAAACGATCGCCAAGTGCTTTTTCTGCCATGGCACGTAGCTCTAAGATTTTAAGTTGTCCAATTTTATAGGATAAGGCTTGTCCTGGGTTTGCCATATAACGTTCTATTTCAGATGTTATGGCATATTCAGGCTCAGCTTCGTTGGTTAAAGAATAAGCAATAGCTTGTTCTCTTGTCCACCCTTTGGTATGTAGCCCCGTATCAACAACCAGCCGAATGGCACGGTGCATTTCTGCACTTAACATGCCAAAATATTGATATGGGTCGTCGTACAGTCCAAGTTCTTGACCGAGCGATTCGCAGTAAAGCGCCCAGCCTTCGCCATAGGAGCTGTACCAAAGTGTCTTTCTAAAGTCAGGTAGGTCTGTGTTTTCTTGCTGTAAAGAGATTTGAAAATGGTGCCCAGGGATGGCCTCATGTAAAAACAAATCTTCATCAGAAAAAATATTGTATTCCTTCACGTTTGGTATAGGCACGTAAAATACTCCTGGACGTGTACCATCTAGCGATCCTGGATTGTAGTGTGCGCTGGCCGATTTTTCTCTAAAAGCTTCAACCCTGCGCACCTCAAAAGCAGTTTTAGGTTGTAACGAAAACAGGGCATCTACTTTAGCCTTCATCTTGTCGTGAATGGCGTTAAAGTTGTCAATGACTTGTTGCGCATCATCAAAAGGCATAAGTGATTTGCGTGTACGTACATGATCAAAAAAGGCATTTAAATCACCCTTAAAGCCCACCTGCTCTTTTATGCGTTCCATTTCACCTCGTAAACGCGCAACCTCCGAAAGTCCAAGTTGATGAATTTCATCAGCGGTCATTTCTGTAGTGGTATAGCGTCTGATGGCATAATTATAATAATCCTCCCCAAAATAGTAGGCGTCAAATCCGCTGCTGTTGCGCCCCGCTTCTAAATATTCATTTCCCATAAACGCCACCAAACCTTGATAGGCAGGTATGATTTTATTGGTGACCATATCAGCGTAAGCTTTTGAAAGCTTTTCTTTTTGTGCTGCTGTAAAATCTTCTGGAAAATTGCGCGCGGGGGTGTAGAAAATATTTTTTTCTAAATCCGCTTCGGTAATAGATGCCAACTGTGGAACAACCTTACGGATTAGTGATTTTGGTAATACTATACCGCGTTCAATACCTTCTTCCATACGCGTTTTTGCACTTGATAACCAAACCACGTAATCGTCCACTCTAGAGAGCCAATTTTCATAATCCTCAACTGTTTTAAATGGCTGTGCGCCAGTCCCTGTAGCCAATTGGCCTATGGTTAGTTGTAAGGTCCACATTTGGTCAAAGGGAAGTAATTCACTGGGGAATTCCATTCCCATCAAACTGGTTTCGCACTCCCACTTTAGTATTTCTTTACTCAACCTGTCTTCTTCACTCAAACTTTTTTCATCTATAGTATTAAGCTGCTGCAGGATGTCACTGTAAAAAGCCTTGTGCTTGTTTATGACAGCATCTGACAGGTAATTTGGTAAATAATCGTTGTAGCGGTTGTCTCCTTGATAGGTAGCGCCTACGGGATTCATTTTTAGTGTTTCCTCATGATAGGTTTTCATTAGGCCTTGTAACTCTTGTGTTGGTGTGGAGGTCGTGCAACCAGACATCAGGGCCAAAGTAAAAAGTAGTAAAACGAAAGTTCTCATTGTGATAGAATTTATTTTAAATTAGTTAATGTTGGTTATTATTTTTATTTCTCCAGCCAGTGCTTTGGCTTGAGGAATCCATTCTTTTAGGTTTTCAATTCGTCGATCTTCACTGGGGTGCGTACTTAAAAACTCGGGTTGTTTTCCTTTTGATTGCGCTTTCATGCGCGCCCAAAGTTTAGGAGCTTCTTCAGGGTTATATCCAGCAATAGTCATAAGCTCCAAACCGATTTTATCGGCTTCAGATTCGTGTTTTCTACTAAAAGGAAGCATTCCTCCAACAGTGGTGCCTATGCCATAGACCATCATTATCCGTTCTCTTTTACGCGCGTCTTGATTTTTACTAACCTCAGCAGTAATCATGCCGCCAGCCTGTTGAACTATTCCCAAAGACATGCGTTGTGCTCCGTGGTCAGCAAGTGCGTGGGCTACTTCGTGACCCATGATAGCAGCAATTCCGTCAGGGTTGTCTGCAATATCCATGATGCCCGTGTAAAAAACGATTTTGCCACCCGGCATACACCAAGCATTTACTTGATCGCTTTTTACCAGACGATATTCCCAGTTATACTCATCTAGTAGGTTGGGTTGTCCTTTGTAGCTGAAATAGGCCTGTGCTGCTTTGGCAATATCTCTTCCAATACTTGATACAAGTTTGGCGTTTTCTGTATCACGAACGATTTCATGCTCGCTTAAAAAAGCTTCATATTGTTTAAGTGACATGGCAAAAAGCGGCTTGTTGTCGCCAAAAAAATTAAGTGTTTTTTTCCCCGTAAGGGTATTTGTTTTACATCCTGTAACAATGAAAAGTAGGAGTAATAGCGTTAATGTTAATTTGAAGGGTTTCATTAAAAAGATTTGATGACTTAAAAATAAGAAATTAAATCTTTTTAGCCCCTATGCATTAGCAACTTGCCGTAAGTTTTTGATGGTTTCAAGCGGATTCTTTGAAGAAAAAACAAAACTCCCAGCGACTAACACATCCGCACCAGCTTCAACCAAATCGGTGCAGTTTGTAGCATTAACACCTCCGTCAATCTCAATACGTGTTGCGGATGCATGTTCATCTATCATGGCACGGAGTTTACGAACTTTGGCGTAGGTGTTTTGGATGAATTTTTGCCCACCAAATCCAGGATTTACACTCATAATACATACCACATCAATAGCATTGATAACGTCTTCTAGTACGCTTACTGGCGTATGTGGATTTAGTGCAACGCCAGCTTGCATACCCGCATCTTTAATGGCCTGTAGGGTTCTGTGTAAGTGTGTGCAAGCTTCGGCGTGGACGGTTAAAATATCGGCACCTATTTGAGCGAAAGTTTCAATATAGCGATCGGGGTCTACAATCATTAAATGTACATCTAATGTTTTTTTGGTGTGTTGTGCCATAGCCTTAAGCACGGGCATTCCAAATGAAATATTAGGGACAAAAACTCCGTCCATGATATCCAAATGAAACCAATCTGCTTCACTTTGGTTTACCATATGGATGTCGCGTTCTAAATTGGCAAAATCCGCTGCCAACATTGACGGTGCAATTTTAACTCTGCCCATTATCCTAGGTACGTTTTTAAAATTTTACTTCTTGAAGTATGTTTTAGCCTTCTGATGGCTTTCTCCTTAATTTGACGCACCCGTTCGCGTGTTAGATCAAATGTTTCTCCAATTTCTTCCAAAGTCATGGGGTGCTGGTTTCCTAAGCCGAAATAGAGACGTACAACATCTGCCTCTCTTGGCGTCAGGGTTTCCAGTGCACGCTCAATTTCTGTACGTAAGGATTCGTGCATAAGTTCTCTGTCGGGGTTTGGAGACTCACCACTTCGAAGTACATCGTATAGATTTGAATCTTCTCCCTCTACCAGCGGAGCATCCATGGATACGTGACGTCCAGAATTTTTCATAGATTCTTTTACGTCAGATACGGTCATGTCAAGTTCCTTGGCAATTTCCTCAGCGGAGGGAACACGTTCGTGCGCTTGCTCCAAAAAGGCGTAGGTTTTGTTGATTTTATTGATAGATCCAATCTTGTTGAGCGGCAACCTTACGATACGAGATTGCTCAGCTAGTGCTTGTAATATGGATTGACGAATCCACCAAACGGCATAGGAAATAAATTTAAATCCACGTGTTTCATCAAAGCGTTTTGCGGCCTTGATAAGCCCTAAATTTCCTTCATTGATAAGATCGGGTAGGGTTAAGCCCTGATTTTGATACTGTTTGGCAACAGACACCACAAAACGCAAGTTGGCTTTGGTAAGTTTTTCAAGTGCGATTTGGTCACCAGCCTTAATACGTTGTGCTAGTTCAACTTCCATCTCAGCAGTAATCAGATCAACTTTGCCTATTTCTTGAAGATATTTATCTAAAGAGGCCGTTTCACGATTGGTAACCTGCTTTGTAATTTTTAACTGTCTCATTGCTTTGAATTGTATGGATGATATGTGTTATACGTGTATATGCCAAGGAAGGTTACATTAAAAACAAAAAAAATCCGCTAAAAATTGTTTTTAACGGATTTAAATTATTGTTTAAGAGGTGTTTAGTCTCTTTTTGGTCGGCGGTTGTTTCCACCGTTTCTTCTTCGGTCATTACCACCTGCTGGCCTTGGCTTGCGCTCTACATAGCCTTCAGGCTTTTCTAAAAGTGCTTTTCTAGAAACCTTTTCTTTCCGCGTTCGTGAATCTATACCAAAGTATTTCACATCAAATACATCACCCATGTTTACCACATCAGTAACGTTTTCTGTGCGTTCCCATGCCAATTCACTTACGTGAAGCAACACTTCGTTTCCAGGGGCATCTGTATATTCGACTACTGCTCCAAAGTCAAGAATTTTGATAACTTGAACCTCGTAAGTTTCACCAACGTCCGGTTTAAATGTCAGCGCATCAACGCGGGCAAGTACCTGGTCAATCCCTTCTGGTCCAGTACCTAAAATTTCTATAATGCCTTCCCCTGTATCCGGATCTTCATTAATAACTATGGTCGTATTGGTTTCCTTCTGAAGTTCTTGGATTACCTTCCCTCCAGGGCCGATAATGGCTCCAATATACTCGTTAGGAATTGTGCGCATCACCATCTTAGGTGCGTGCTCTTTTACATCTGCTGCTGGCGCCTCAATAGTTTCATTCAGCTTATCTAAAATATGCATACGCCCATCACGTGCCTGCTTTAATGCTTGGATTAAAATATCATAGGGAAGCCCTTTGATTTTTATATCCATTTGACAAGCCGTAATACCGTTTTCAGTTCCAGTCACTTTAAAATCCATATCTCCTAGGTGATCTTCATCTCCTAAAATATCTGATAATACAGCAAAGCGTTCTCCATCAGAAATAAGCCCCATGGCTATTCCAGAAACTGGATTGGCAATTTGAACTCCAGCATCCATAAGCGCCATAGTACCAGCACAAACAGTAGCCATTGATGATGAACCGTTAGATTCCAAAACTTCTGAAACCACTCGAACAGTGTAAGGACAATCGTCTGGCATTACCTTTTTGAGTGCACGTTGCGCCAGATTTCCGTGGCCTACTTCGCGGCGAGATGTACCTCTTAGCGGACGTGCTTCTCCCGTACAAAATGGGGGGAAGTTATAGTGCAAGTAGAATGTTTCTTCTCCTTGTGCAGTTGGTAAATCGATCATGTTGGCCTCTCTAGAGGTTCCGAGTGTAACCGTTGCAAGTGCTTGGGTTTCACCACGTGTAAATACTGAAGAACCGTGTGTTGATGGTAGGTAATCTACCTCACACCATATAGGTCTGATGTCAGTTGTTTTACGACCGTCAAGTCGAATACCTTCACTCAGCACCAACTCACGAACAGCTTCTTTTTGCGCTTTGCTAAAGTATTTGCTAATGAGCTTCCCCTTTTCTTCGTGTTCTTCTTCAGAAAAAGTGGCTACCAAAGCTTCTTTTACTTCGCCGAAAGCAATACTACGGTCTTGTTTAGAACTGCCCTTTTTGGCAATGTCATAACATTTTTGATAAGCAAAATCGTGAATATGT